>JBFKKF010000134.1:0-5742 GCA_041631355.1 Bacteriovoracaceae bacterium
GTGTAGCTCCAAGGTTTAATTGCTTGCTCCCTAGATTGAACAAGTACTGAAGATTGAGTTTCTAGACCTTTATAAAGAGGAGATATCCCGTAAAGTAGGCCAGATAATACAGTCGATATCACGACCATAAAAAATGATAAGCTAGAATTAAAACATTCAACTCTCGACCTAGTGATAACTTCTTTTAAAGATCTTTTAGAGATTAAAGTCGGCAGATCAAAAATTAAAAATGGAAAGGTAATAACTCCCAAAACTTCTCTTACAGGTGCAATAATTCGTTTCAAGAAAAAGCTTCCCGATGATTTCATTCCAACTAGAGTCTGTCCTAGGCTAACACCAAAAATAAAACTTGAGACAACTCTTAAAATAATTGTCATAAAGAGAACAGAAGCAATACTCATGGTATAAGGGGATTGTGCTAAAGTTGACTTCACAGTATCTAGCAGTGGAAGTGATTTACTCATAAGCACAAACTGTGTATGAACAAGCTCTCCTAAATGATTTTTCCCAAACTCCCAAATACTTTTTGCTCCATTATCATAGAAGGATTTAAACTCTATAAAAGGGTAAAATACTTCCACTAGCGACAAAGTAAGAAGCACATCGATTCCGAAAGCAAAAATCCGAAAGATTGCATTGGCAGCAGGTCTATGATCTATAGAGATTTTTTTTCTAGAGTTTCTCTTCCCCCCTGAAAGTCCATTTGCTTTTTTACTTGGTTTATCATCTTCTTTCAATTGGTCAGACTCTAGCTCTTGATTATCCGTGTTGTTTAAATTCTCTGCATGTTCCTGTGGACTTAATGCCTTGATTGCATCCAGGTTTATCTCTTCTCCTGCAGTTTCTTCATACAGTTCCACGTTTGAGAGGGTATCTGTTTTTTCTTCAATCTCAACTGGTTTTTGAGTTGACTGAAATTGATTTTTTAAGTTTGTAATCGTGCCATTACTCTTTTCTGCTTCCGTTTTTTCTTGGATCTCATCCGAGTCTTGGGCTTTTGATAACTCACTTGAAACGCTTGCAATATCTATTTATTTGGTTTGATCATCTTCCATTGCCCTCACCGACTCCAAGGCAGGCACTTCCATAAACTCTAATTTGGCCAAAATATTGCCGATTTTTAATTTATCATTTTCATTCAAAAAATAACTCTTCCCTGGATCTAGTCTTTTTTTGTTTATATAGGTTCCAGCTTCAGAGGAATGATCGATGACAGAAACAATATTTCTAGCATTTACTATCAAGCTACAATGGCGTGAGGACACCCCATGATCCGCTGAAAGGATAAGATCCCCTACCTCTGAACCGATGGTTAATTTGCTTTCTAGACGCTTTGAAACCCCATCTTCCAATTTTGGGAAGGTTAGATAGACAGCAATTTCAACCGACTGATTATCAATATCTAAATCGGCCATATTGCCAACTTTTTTGGGCTCATTACCTTTTTTTAGAATTTTTCCTATCACAGGGCCTTCTTTGTAAAAAATGCTTTAATTTTACATATTTAGTTTATCTCATCAGTACGTTTTGCCAAGTTTTAGGGTTCAATACGCTTAATTTATTGGAGCTAAACGCTCGGGAATATATAATATTTATAGAACAAATGCCCTTTATTATTAAATTTTCAAGGCGTTACGGCCGATAAGGGATTGAAGAAGAATTTAAGGGAAACGCCCATGAAACTAAAAAATTTGGTCAAACAACTCTATCGAACTAGTAATGCCCTCATCATATTTCAGATGATCATTGCCCCCGTAGCAATATCAGCTGAAGAGCCCAGTGGAGCTCAGAGAGCTGCTGATGGTATCAGAACTTTTAGCGAACTATTACAAAAAACTTCACAAGCTTATGTTGCTGGCAGACAAGGAAATCAAAACCAGGGCGGTAGTTTTCAACAACTACAGGATCAATTACGATTGAGACCAGTAGACCAGGCCCAAATCCCACCGGTGTTTAGTGGATGTCTGGTTCTCTCCGCAAGTGGAAATAAACTTTCAACGGGACTTAAATGTTCTAATGTCACCGATCAACAACTAAAAGCTGGCTATGCAAGTGCACTCATTGAAGTTGCAGATCTAAACCTTTCTGACCTAGAAAATTTTCAAACCGAAGGTCATGAGAGATTTACGACTCAAGGGGTTGGTTGCTACAAAAAGAAGCTTTCAGATTTTGAACAACGTCTAAAAATCAGAGAAGAAGAAATTGCCAAACTTAAAAACTTTATCACTGAAGGTTTTAATCGAATTGAGCAAGAAACAAAATTATTAAAAGAAAATGTAGAAAAAGATGAAGCCCTTTTAAGCGGAAAAAACTTAGATAAATTTTTTCCTGATGGAAAATTCACTGGCATCTTTTTAGGAACTCAAGACAACGGCATTTGTGGCTCTGTTATCTCCGGTGACCAACTAGAAGGTCTTGGACAAAAAGGTGGACTTAGAGATATCGAAGATAATCTATTTAAAATTGCCAATAGTGCTGATAATGGGCTTTCCCCTAGGCAACTAACTGATCCAAGAGTTCAAAATAATATTAAAAGCGATGTAAAAAAGCTCGCTCGAAAAATTGCAGATAATATGCTTAACGATGGCAAGCTTCAAGCAGATGGTATTAGCGCTGCTTCAAGTTCTCAATTTGTAACTTCAGATAATAAAGCACTTCAAGAAAGTTTAAAGCAATTTGATGAGCAAATGTCTCAAAAAGAAAAGTCACTAGTGGATAACACCAAAGTGTCTAGGATTCCGGGAAGCCAGGGTCCACTAACGTCTCTTTTAAGTGAAATTAAAAGCAATAGTTTTGATAATGGTGATATAAGAGACAAGTTAAAAGACTATAAAAACTCTGTACGTAAATCATGTTTACAAAACAACTTAAAACAATTTGGGGGACCAAATGGATTTGCGAGAAGTTTTAAAGATCCACTGGTTTCTAAATCATTTAGTAAGGATGCTGATAGTGGACTTGCAACTCATATTGTAGATGCTTTCAATAAATACGATGATATTGATGACTTTCTTGATGAAATCAAAGGAGTCCAACATAGCAAGTCTGGTAGGCCAGGAAGTAGAAGAAGTTTATACTCTCGATATATTATGACCACTGGGAAATCATTTAAAATAGGTGATCAAATCATCGGTGCCTCTACTCCGCTTCGACCAGCTCAACTTGCAGGATTACTAGTTACAAACTGTAATAATAAATTTGAAAGTGATGATATAGACGGAAGTGGTCTTTCAGCGGCTGATATGCAAGATGCCGTGGCAAAATTTGCAGTTGGATACAATCGACTTAAAAATACTGCTAAAAACACTCTACTAACAACAGTAAGCCAAAATCTTCTAACGTGTCCGGATAAGGTTTCAACAGCAAACACATCTCTTGCCTGTACTCCGGGTTCAAACTCTTTGGATATTAATAATGCGGGGTTTTGTTTGGCCAAGGCCACTGCGTGTTCAAATAATATTATTGAGTGTAGTAATCGCGCAAGACAAGAAGTAGGAAGAGTTAAAGCTCATCAAAAAACCAATGCTGATCAGTACAATCAAAAAATTCTTGCCTTTAAACAATCCTTAAAAGCACAGTTTGCAAATATCAATAAGTTCATGGAGGCCCAGGCCAGAAGCCTTGATGCCCAGCTAAATATCGGAAGTGTCTTTGGTATTCCGCAAGAAGAAGATGTAGATGAAAGCGATAAGTTCTTACAAGGTTTTGATGGGGAGTTAAAGCTTCACGATCCTGAGGCTTACAAAAAAGTGGCCTTGGACAGACTGGACAAAATGCTTGAGAAGGTAAAAAAACAAAGAGAAGAATTTGTTGGTCCTGAAAGCCAAAACCTAAAAACCCTCGCTAGCTCAGGGAAGCTAGGTCAAATGGCCGATAAATATATCCAAAACTACAAAAGTGAAACTTCAAAATGGGAAGCAGTTATTGCTGAATGCCAACAGGCTCTCGCTGCATTCAATAAAAGAGTTGCTGATCAAGCAAAGAAGACTCAGGAAAATAATGAACTCATCGCTCAATCTTGTATGGAATTGCAAGCTTTTAATAAGGGTGATACTGAAATCGATGCAGCTGAGTTAAGATCAAATCTTGCCAAAGTCGTTAATATAGCTGCAACTCAAGGGATTTCATCCCCTAGTGATCGAGCACAGCTAGGTAATATCAGAGCATTTACCAAGTGTGATTCAAGTGATGAGGGTCCTCAAAGAAGTCCGGGATCGGTAAGTAAATTTTGTGCCAATGCTGAAGCTCTTGAAGATAATTATCCAGGGGTTAAAATTCTGTGTACAGAAGTCACTTTAGGTGAGTCTGAAACAAACTATGCAAAGTGTGAAAAGAAAAAGAAAGACATCATCAATGGATGTAGCAAAGACGCTGACTGTAGTGGGACTGCTGATACAAAGTACGACGAATGTGTAGCAAAGACGGATGAAGAAGCTATAAAGAATAAGAAAGAAGCCATCGAAACATTAAAAGAATATATGGTTTCTCATAAGTGTGAAAAGATTATTGCTTCTCACGGAGAACGAAAAGCTGTCAATCTCGCCGTCTGCGGAGCGACTTCAAATACATCACAACTAAATGGAAAAGGTATTATACATGGACTTGATCAGCTGGCCCCTGATATTGGGCGGGCGTTATCGGTTATTAACCAATAAAAAGGAAGTATGAGCGAAAGGATTCGACAAACACATTCACCTAAGCTTTTAAAAGGAGTCCTAGCACTACTACTGGGTACACTACTTTTATTTTTAGCAGGGTGCAGAGGTGTAACTGAGGTCGACCCAGTTAATACTAAAAGTAGAAAGACCCAAGTCTTTGCAGGTACCGGAGAAGGCTATGTGTACCTAGATAATCCTACCGTACTCAATGGATCATTCTCATCGCGAGCAAATTTTGATGATGTTCTTAGCGCTAGATTTATTACCGATAAGGCCTATTTACAAAGTGACTGTCCATTTACACTTTATACATCCTCAAGTTTTAGTACCACCGATGAATTAGATGATGAATGCTTTCTCGTGCTCAATGATGATGACCCACTAACAAGTGCTCTTTTTTCTGAGAATGGATCGTGGGCCCAGCCAACCTACTCCGATGAGTTCTACCAAGTAAATACATTTTATCATTTTAATCAAATTGCGGAGAGGTTTCTAGATGCCTTAAGTTTTTCCCATAAGAGCGTACATTTTGATAGTACCTTGGAAATTCCACCGGCAACAAAATATAATTTTCTAGATACTCAGTCATATTGGTTAACTCAAGATGGTGTCACAAATACCCTGCAAATTTATTCCAAATGCTACCTTGAAAGTTTAAATGCCTTTTTCTCTCCTGCCTTAAATATTTTATGTTTTGGCTGGAATGATCAAGATGAAGATTTTTTCATTGTTCAAGATCCTTCAGTTATTTATCATGAGGCCGGACATGCCATGGTAAAAATCATGATGAATCAAAGAAATATTGAATCCGGAATTGATCCTTTGAGTGCCTCTTTTTATTATAGCTCTCTTCCCTACTCATCTGAGCTTGGTTATTTAAGCTATGATGAAGCAGGTGCCATCAATGAAGGAATCGCCGATTATTTTAGCTATATGATGAATGGACGCTTTCAAATCGGTGAGTATGCTTTTAGAAAACTTGACATCGTTCCAAGACCATTTAATGACGACAATAGTCTTCATACTGCGGATGTTTCAAGTAACACAGGAGAGCGTTTATCCTACCCACATTTTCTTCAATACA
>JBFKKF010000135.1:0-5737 GCA_041631355.1 Bacteriovoracaceae bacterium
TAAATGCAATTAAATCGTGTTGCGGTCACGGGCGTTAGTGCCATGTGTGGCCTTGGAAATTCACTTGATGAAGTATGGAAGAATGCTATCGCTGGTAAGTCAGGGATATCCTCCCTTTCGGACGTAAATCCAGACATGTGGCCAGTGCAATTTGCTGGCTCCGTAAAAGATTTTTCTATATCTGAAGATATCCTAGACCCAAAAGAACAAAAAAGATTTGATACGTTTATCCATTATGCACTTCACTGTGCAGACGAAGGGATCAAGCAAGCCGGTTTATTAGATGCGGGTTATGACCCTTTAATGGTTGGATCAATTCTGGGCACAGGCCTTGGTGGATTTCCCATGATTGCGGATATGACTCTGGTGTATAACGAAAAGGGACCTAGAAGAGTAAGCCCATTTTTTATTCCCGCTTTCATTCCCAATATGTCTGCTGGAAAAATTTCCATGAAATATAATTTTAAAGGTGTTAATTACGCCACCTCCTCCGCTTGTGCTTCTGCATCCCATGCTATTGGAGCAGCGGCCAGTGAAATTATGATGGGAAGACAAGATGCTATGATCACCGGTGGATCTGAAGCTGTTATTTCTGGTCTAACCATTGCTGGTTTCTCATCCATGAAAGCACTTTCTAAATGGAATGATAGACCTGGCCAAGCGTCCCGGCCTTTTGATAAAGATCGTAATGGTTTTGTAATGGGAGAAGGTGCTGGAATCATCGTTTTAGAAAACCTTGAAAAGGCGAAGGCCCGAGGTGCAAATATTATTGCTGAGGTTGTTGGCTTTGGTGCTACTGCTGATGCTTATCATATCACTGCTCCTGAACCAAATGGTGCCGGAACAGTTCCTTGTATGCAACAAGCTCTAAAGCACGCTGGAATTGCCATGGAAGAGATTGATTATATTAATGCCCATGGAACTTCAACTCCTCAAGGTGATATTGCAGAAACCAATGCCATAAAAAATGTTTTTGGAGATCATGCTTATAAATTAAATGTATCTTCTACTAAATCAATGCATGGACACCTATTAGGTGCAGCCGGCGGACTTGAATCTGTTCTTTGTATCAAAGCACTTCAAGAAGGAATTATTCCTCCAACTATTAACCTAGATAACCAAGATCCCCAGTGTGATCTAAATTATACTCCTAATAAAGCTGTGAAAAAAGACATTCAATTTGCATTGAATAACTCATTTGGCTTTGGCGGAACCAACTCCAGTACTATATTTAAAAAATATAATTCTTAATATCGACATTCATCTTATAGGAAAGCACCATGCTAGAAAAAATAGATCCGGAAATCCAAAAAATAATTGAACTTGAACAAACAAGACAAGAAGAGGGTCTTGAACTTATTGCTTCAGAAAATTATTGCTCTAAAGCAGTAATGGAAGCTCAAGGAAGTTGCCTCACAAATAAATACGCCGAAGGCTACCCAAGTAAAAGATATTATGGTGGCTGTGAATTTGTTGACCAAGCAGAGCAATTGGCCATTGATCGGGTAAAAAAACTTTTTGGAGCTGAATATGCAAATGTGCAACCTCACTCGGGCTCACAAGCAAATATGGCAGTTTATTTTGCCTGCCTAGAACCAGGAGATACAGTTTTAGGAATGTCTCTGGATGAAGGTGGACATCTAACTCACGGATCTCCAGTTAACTTTTCCGGAAAATTATTCAAATTTGTCTCTTACGGACTTCACCCTGAAACGGAAGAAATTGATTATGATCAAATGCAAAAACTTGCAACTGAGCATAAGCCTAAACTTATTGTTGGTGGAGCTTCAGCTTACTCAAAAACAATTGATTTTAAACGCATGCGTGAAATTGCAGACTCTGTAGATGCACTTTTTATGGTAGATATGGCCCATATTGCAGGACTCATTGCTGCTGGAGTTCACCCCAGTCCAATAGGTATTGCAGACTTTATTACCAGTACAACTCACAAAACTTTAAGAGGCCCTAGAGGGGGAATTATTTTATCCGATGAAAAATGGGGTAAAAAACTTAATTCAAATATTTTTCCAGGAATCCAGGGGGGACCACTTGAGCATGTAATTGCGGCCAAAGCAGTTGCCTTCAAAGAGGCCCTAACTCCTGAGTTTAAAACTTACCAAGAGCAAGTGGTAAAGAATGCAAAAGCATTAGCAAAAGGACTTATGGAGCGAGGAATGAAACTCGTATCCAATGGAACAGATAATCATTTGGTACTGGTTAAAACTGACTCTGTTGGACTTTCAGGAAAAGAAGCAGAGGCCATTCTTGAATCAGTTCATCTTACTTGTAATAAAAATATGATCCCAAAAGATACCCGCTCACCGTTTGTGACTTCTGGAATCAGACTTGGAACACCTGCTATGACCACCAGAGGGCTCAAAGAAGAGCATATGGAAATGGTAGCAGAGTGGATTCACGAAGCTTTGACTCATGAGTCATCTGCGCCTAGAATTAAAAAAGAAGTTTTAGAACTTTGTAAAAAATTTCCAGTATACTAGGAGCATTTATGAGATCAATTCTTTTACTACTCACTTTCATCACTCTTTTTTCATGCACTAACGATGATAAAATCAACAAAGAAGCTGAAACTACCACCAGTAATCCTCAAGCAGTACTGGAACAAGCCGAGAAGCTAGGAGTTGATCGCCCTGCCAAGCCTGGCATTGTAGAAGAAAATGATATGTGTATTTGCACCAAAGAATACGAGCCTGTTTGTGGGGATAACGGAGTTACTTATCCTAATGCCTGTCAGGCGAAGTGTGATGGTGTGACAATTGTCTCCCAGGAAGCTTGCAACTAAACTTAACTGAGTTTAACCAAATGCCTGCTGAACGATAATAATTAGTATTATTACCAATAAAATATGTTTGATAAATGTCATCTCTCTTCCTCGTGTGTGAATTTCGAAACTAACAGGTTAAAAATAACTGTGCAAGAAAAACAATAATGGCCTTGTGTGTCTAGTGCAATTAATCGCAATTCTGAGTTTACATCCACAATATTTAGCGGTAGATTTCTGGCACGAGGTTTATAATGAAGTGCCCTTACTGCCAACAAAGTGAAACAAAAGTAGTTGACTCACGGCTTCTTAAAGAAGGTCTTTCTGTTCGAAGAAGAAGAAAGTGTGAAAGCTGTGAGAAAAGATTCACTACTTATGAAAATATTGAAATAGCCATGCCAAATATTGTTAAACTTGACGGCAGAAGAGAGCCCTACAATAGAGACAAAATCTTAAGCGGAATCTCCAAGGCATGCCAAAAAAGACCCATATCCACTCAACAAATTGATCGTATCGTTGAAAATATTGAAAAAAATATTCGAGAAATCTCTGAAAAAGAAGTAAGCACCCAGGCCATCGGTCAAATCCTAATGCAATACCTTAGAAACCTTGACCCCGTTGCCTACATTCGCTTTGCTTCTGTCTATAGAAAGTTTCAAGATGTTGAAGAATTTGTGCATGAAATACAGCATGATGAAGTTAACTACCAATCGACCTTAGGAAATTAAATCATATGAATGAAAAAAGAGCTGCTAGAGAATTTTGTTTTCAATATTTTTTTCATTTACAACTACCTGTTTTTGAAGCTCTTAAGCAAGAGTATTCCTCCCTTACAGATGAAGCTTTAATAAACTCGATCAATGAGTTTAAGAGCAGTACCAACACTCTACTTGGGGATGATTCCAATAAATTTGTTTTAAATAATATAAAGGGAACGCTTCAACACTATGAAGAGATTGAGGAGATAATCAAAAACAATATTAACAATTGGAAGATATCTAGACTCTCAAAAGTAGATCATACAAACTTATTATTAGCAGTACATGAACTTTGTTTTTCAAAGGTAGCACCTCCAAAGGTCGTAATCAATGAGGCGATAGAACTGTCTAAAAAATTTGGAAGCAAAGAGTCTTCTGCATTTATTAATGGTGTTCTCGATAATATATCAAAAAATAATTAATTATGACTTTAGGTATTCAAGATTTATCCAAGTATATTAATCCTGAGACCGCAGGAATTATTTGGCTAACAGATGAAAGCTTAAGCTACAAATCCCTTGGGGTTTACGAATTCAATTACCTACTCGATGGAATCATAATGAAAACCCTTTCTGAAAGTAATGATCATAAATCAAAGATCAATTTCTTTTTAGGTAAAAACTTTGGTTCTCCACTTTTTATAGGTCATGTGGTTTTTCAAGAGAAATCAGATTTAAAGCTGATTGACTCCCATTTGGAAATGGCGAATACATTTTTAAAAGATAATGATACGATCTACATTTTTAACCGTAGTAAAAATACTGCCAATATTAACATTCAAAAAGAACTTAATAATAAATACAAACATTATCAGTTTGAAATTTTAAATATCTGAGAGAGGTTACCATGAGACTATTAGTTTTTACTTTCGCTATGCTTTTTACGCTATCTGGTTTTGCTAAAAATTGCCAATACTCAACTTCACCTGAGAAGGTTAAACTTACCTGGACAGCTTACAAAACGCCGCTAAAAGCTGCAGTTTCAGGTAGCTTTAATAACTTAGGGTTGGGGAAAGCTAAAAAGGCAAATTCTCTTAAAAAACTTGTAAAAGGAATGAGCTTCGACATAAAAACGGACTCAGTCAATTCTAGTAATCCTGCTCGAGACAAAAAAATCTATACTTATTTTTTTAAGAAAATGGTCAACGGAGACTCTATAAGTGGAAAAATTAAAGACTGGAGTAAAAAGAAGCTCATTGTTGAATTAAAAATTAATGGTGTAATGACAAGTCTTCCACTAGCAGTAGAGGTGAAAAAAAATACTATCGTAGCAAACGGGTATATTGATATTCTAGACTTAGGAATGAAAAAATCCCTGGAAGGTATTAATGAAGCATGTAACCTACTTCATCAAGGTAAAACTTGGAGTGATGTGGCCCTTAACTTAACAATTGCCACCGAAAAAAGTTGTAAGTAACTTAAATTATTGGTAGGGCTTGATGTATTATTTTCAATGTAATTTCAAGAATGAAAAATATATGAGTAATTAAGGTATGCGTTATTTACTCATCTCGCTAATATTAATCGCTGTAGAGTTAAACGCTCAAATTCCAAATGAGCACGAACTGACGCGTCCTGAACTCGAGCAAGAATGTTTAAATAATAAAATCTATACGAAAGATAAATTTAAGATTGATTGCGAGGAAAACTTTCATTTATACCAAGCAGCTCATGACAACTCTAAGTCTTCTCAAGTTAAGACAAGTCTAAGAATTGCAGAGTTCAATGCACTTCACCCAGGAATGAGTAAAACTCGCTTTAAGGATTTTAGAAAAATAGCTCAACTCATTAACAAATTTGATGTAATGGCCGTTACAGAATTGATTCCCTTGATGGCCGATGATTATGAAAATAATTATAAGGTTTTAGAGTTTATAAGAGAAGTCCCTACGGAAATAAGAAATGTTGAAGTAGAACTTGGAAAGTTATTCCCAAGAAACTCGAGACTCCATAACCAGAGTAAGAACAATTCAACTTTTAAAACTTAAATTAAAACAACTAAGAAGGGATCAAAAGCTTGCAGCAAAACTCTACCGTTTACCAGGGTACCTCAAAATCCTTGAACAACTCCATAAGCTAAAAGATGGAGAAAGTTGGAAACTCATACTATCTCCCAGTGGAGAAGGGGCCGTGACAACCTCAACTCCAGAGCTGGTTGGATATTATTATCGCTCCTCTCTTGTTACCCCTAAAGAAAATGA
>JBFKKF010000136.1:0-5713 GCA_041631355.1 Bacteriovoracaceae bacterium
GCAAGTATATAGATATAGGTCGATGTATAGATATTATACCAGCGCTTAAAATATTTATTATGATAATCCACTTCATACCCATGGCAAAATAAGTATTTTCTGTTGTTTAACTCTACTTCTTCAGCTGTTTTAAGGTATTTAAAGTTAGACAGCATTCCTCCATTTTCTTTTAAATATCTCTCAAATATCTTTTTAAAGTGAAAGTCATGGTTTCCCTCAATAAAAACCACTTGTGTCTTATTTTGCGTAAGTTCTAAAACTGATTTAAAGAAAAATTCGAATTCATGTAGATATTGCTTATGATCACCTATCACTGCTTCGAATATATCTCCTTGAAAGAACACAAGATCAGAGTCCAGTACTTTTTTATTAGCGCAAAATTTTCTTAATAACTTCGCTCTTGAGTCATTATTGTCAACGATATGAAGATCAGAGATTACAGAACATTTCATAATGGTATTATAAATTGTTTATTTGAATATGAGAATTAAATTACGTTATCCATAGGTAGATTATTGAAGACAAATTGATCAATCTCTTCTCTATCTTGGCTTGATATATTGGTAAGTTTTAGACATATTTTCCAGACTTTATAGTGTAGATCATTACGAGAATTAGGCTCAACTTCCATTATATTCACAACTTTCCCACTTACACTCAATGAGTTCGACCCAAAAGTTAACTCTATATTTGGAACATCATCTCCTAACTTGAAATATTTCAATTCTGATCTCGAAACATAAAAAGAAATACCTCCTGCACTAATATCAAAACAGTTTTTACTGAAATTATGGGATAAATTTCTCCCATCGCTAGAATCTTTCAAAAAAGTGACTTGAACATCAGATCTCTCGTCTACTAGTAATCTCATGTACTTTCTTCTCTCTACTTGAGCAATCATTTTGGGAATTTTGACTCTCAAGTCACCATTTGTTTCTAGTTGTTTTATTTCTGTTTGAAATAAAACCGTATCATTAGGTAAGTAGAAATTAATTTTATCTGCTCCTGTAGCTAAGTTTCCCAGCTCCAACTTATCTTTTTCACTTTTTGCTCTAATAACTATTTCGCCTTTAAACTTTCTAATTATATAGATTAGTGCTTCTGCTGTTACTTTTTTACCTGCTACTATCTTCCACCCAATAACTTTATGTTGATTTACCTTCGTATTATTAATGATACTAAAAATGGCCCAGTCATCTAAGTTTTTCTTTAATGAATTTCCATTTGTATCATTCATAATTGGCCCGTTACACTTAAAGTTATAAATTGCCTCTCTACTTTCGTCTTGAGAATAGAGAGGCAGGGCTTAAGAGCGACAGAATAAATCTCAATCCCTTCTATCGTTTTATAAATGGGGGAGAATTCGCTCCCCCTACCTCTCTACTTACCGTATGATATTAACCAATTAGTCTTAATGCACTATTTGGTATATTGTTGGCTTGAGCTAATGATGAAATACCCGCTTGTTTAATCACATTATTAGCTGCTAATTTTGCTGATTCTTCTGCAACATCCACGTCTTCAATTCGACTTCGTGCTGCTTCAGTATTTACAGTCGCAGTATCTAAGTTTGTCACCGTAGATTGTAGTCTGGACTGAATCGCACCAAAATTTGCTCTAAATCCAGCAATTTTTGTAATTGCTTCATCGATTTTACCTAAATTTTCGGATGCGTTTTCTTTATCTAAAATATTTGAACCTTCAATGTTTAGATTTTCCGCAGTTGCATTTGTTTCTGTTGCATCAAAGGAAATTTTGTTGTCCTCTCCTGCATATGCACCAACATGAAAATCCATAACACCATTTTCATTTTCACCTGTTAGTAAAGGTGCTCCTGAGAAGGTTGTTGTTTTCGAGATACGATCAACCTCTTGTACTAGGTTTTCATACTCTAGGTTGAGATACCCTCGTTCTCTCTCGCCTACTGTATCAGAAGCTGCTTGAATTGAGAGTTCTCTCATTCTCGTTAAGATGTTTGTTGACTCATCTAAACCACCTTCGGCGACCTGAACCATTGAGATACCCTGATTAGCATTTCTTTGTGCCATCTTGTAACCTCTTACCTCAGCTCCCATTTTCTTTGCGATACCTAAACCAGCTGCATCGTCAGCTGACTTAATGATTCTTTTTCCAGATGATAATTTCGCATAACTCTCATCTGCTTTTCTTGATGCCTGTCTAAGGTCTTTCTGTACCATAATTGAAGGTACGTTTGATTTAATTCTTAAGCCCATTTCTTTCTCCTTTGTAAGATTATTCGTTAAGCTTACTGTCTAAGTAGTTGACTGCAACCATCAGACAAGTAACCTATCGATCCACTCAGGAATTTCTTTAGTACTTTTGGCACGAATCTTGATAAAATCTGTCGGAATTCTTTAAAATCGACAACTTACAAGTGAAAATAAATAGGATCTATTGTTAAGTAGATCCTATTTTTATAATAATTAAAGGAATTTATTTCAAAGCTATGGTCTGAAAATGTGATGAAAAACGCTCTTTTTAGCAAATGGATTGGGAATCCCAAACCTTACAGACCTGCTATAAGTTGCTAGGTCTTCCAACCTGAGGGCTTCAATTATATCTTCAACTTCCTGGTAACTATAAATTTTAAGTTTACTATCACCATATAAACGCTTGAATATTTCATCATAAATCAAATGAGATGCCTTATCTATGCTCATGATAGTTTTTAAAGTTCTTCTAGGCATATTTAATGGGATCTTTCCCCCTAGGTATTTACCGCCAGCAATAGGTATTCTTCTAAATAAGTAAGCAGCACTTCCTGCACCATTACCAAATAAGTTCCAACGTAACTTATAGTTGTATTCTTCCATCCATCTATACATACTAGAAAGAATATTATCCATTAATTCATTTACTCTAACTTGTTTAAAATTTCTCCACTCGGCAATCACCTCTAACTCAGGTTCAAGCTCAATATCTCCAGGTTGAAATGCAGTGTTCGTAGTCATCCCGATAGCATCAACAAAGCTTCTATTTTTAAGATTAATTTTTGTAAGAAAAGTAGGTAATTCTACCCTACCACCACTTGCATCTTTAAAGGCCCAATATACAACCTCTGAACAAAATGTATTATCGTGATCTTCTAAATCAAAGATAAAGTCGTAGGTGCGTACATGCTTGCCGCTATATCTCTCCATTGCCTTTTCATAAATTATTTCTGCTGCTCTCTGGGCAAGCTCTTGATTATTATGTCTATAGACAACAACTTTAGCTGCCCCCTTTGGAATGACAACATCTTCCATGCTTCTAACAACTAAACCTGACTCAATCAAGGATTCAACATTGTACAATCTATCAGTTTCAGGATCTTTATATACGATACTCAGGTGACTAAAATTATTTTCATTATCACCAAGTCTCGCAATAGAAGCTGATACTGCGGAGCTACCTCTCCACATAATGATATCACCGCTTCGTAAATCCTTAAATACATCAAATTTCTGATCATCACTCATCGTCCATGGAAAGCTTTTGGAAAATAAAGGAGTATGGTCTTCAAGTGTTAAGCCGTCAATTTTATCATCTTCTGTTTGGTTATGATGAATGAGTCCTATTCTGTCTTCAATATATCTAACAGCTCTTAGCGCACCTTTTACCTGAGAAACACAAGTATCTTCCATCAGATTATCACTCGTCCAGTTTTTAGCATGTCTTCTTACACTTTGTTTTATGCTCCAAAGGTTTTTAAGAATTTTTTCACTTTCACTGGAGGTATAGTATAGATTGAAAAATCCAACATTCACATTGCGTAAGAACTCATAGGTACTTTTCATCTCATCAACACACACAGAATAAGGTAGCTCATCTTGGGCCAAATATTTAGAGATTGTATTTGATGACTTCAAAAGGTTCTCTGATATATAGTTTGGGTTCTCGACCGCATGAGTAAGTGATGTCGAAACACAAGCTGTAAGGATCGAAAGTTTAAATAAATTCATTATAACCACCACCAAGATTTATACTTTACTATTTTATTCCAAGGGTTAAAGATATAGTCCTTTATGGTCTTTTTACTTCCCTTTGAAACAGGTACTTCATATTTTTTCTTAACTTGTTCCAATTTATCAATATCAATCGGACATGAATAAACATGCTCTGGGTCACTTTGCTTGAGTTCATCTAAAGACTTCATAACCCCTCTATATCCATTTCTCGTTATTAAGGCAGAGCAATTTATACCCTCGTCGAATCCATCATCAACATAGTATTTAAAATCTACCTCTTTTACTTGTTCCCACTTATTATTATTACATTCAATATATGGCCCTATATTATCACCAAGTATATCCTCACCTTTTTGTAATAAATGATTCCAAAACCTCATCCCTTGAATATTTGCAACTAAGTCTCCGAATGTATAAACTCCTGTTGCTATTGGATTCCCTCCCAGGTGTAATCTCTCGTTAGCATTCCCAATAAGTAGTACCGTTCTTAGATCAAATTTATTTCTTGCTCTTCCTCTAGGACCTTTTAGAGTAGGGTTTCTCCTGACCTTACTCAGATAAAACCTTCTATAGTAGTGAAAACCTTGACCAAACATATGCTCAAATTTATCAGAGCCAATATAAATGCCATTAAAATTCATGGTTGTTCCCATGCCGATTCCATCACGATCAGCTGCAGGGCGGGCTAAAAGATATCCGTCTGTTATTTTGTGATACTTAAAGATTGATTCACTTCTGGGAATAGAGTGTTTAGGAATTTCATCATTGGAAACAATTTCGTTTACAAGCTTTCCCTCGTTTAAAATGATATTAAAGTCTTTCCTAATCTCTTTAATCAAGTCACTTTCAACACAACTGGAGTTATCATTGGCCCTTTGAATTGCATCTTTAATATAATCATTAGCTTTCCTATTGATTATAGTACTTGCATCTTCAATAGGCTGATAACGCTGTGTAAAGGAATCAATTTCACTTGCCTGGGCACAAAACGAAGCTAAAAGCCCCAAGGTAATCATACTTTTTTTCATAATTTTCTCATTTTTTATACATTAAGCCTGAACTATCTCGAACACTCGAACAGACCTTGTTCACTTATTTAGTAATTTATTTCATAAAGGATCTCTTCAACGAGATCAACTTTGTCATCAAATTTGTCTAAATCGCCTTTAAAGTCTTTTTGGAGATCATAAATAATTGCACTTTCTTGATCAGAGTTTCGACTTAAAGTTAGCACTGCCAGCTCAAGTGCTTCTTTAGTGTTGCCTTTTTTCCAATAATAAGATGGTGCCATTTTCTTAATATATGGGACTTCATCAAAAAATAAACCTCCGCTGGTCGATGCTATTGCTCCAAAAGATGTCGCTAAGACCCATCCTCCAGCTGTAACAGTTCCAGCTGCTGTAGCTGATAAAAACAAGCCTGTATCAACTATTAAAATAGCTGTAGATCCAAGATATTTTTGTACGTTTCCAGAAAAGCTAACTTCACTGACTGTATATCCATCAGTATTTTCTAGGGTTCTACAAAAAGAAGAATTATTCTCGCAAGCAGTAAAAACATAATGCGTGATTCCGCCTCTTGTATTCTTGTCTACTTTCAAATAAGTGCCATCAGGATTAAAATCAGTGGCAAAAACCTTTGCCGATGTTAAAATAAAGATTATTAATAATAATTGCTGCATGGTTAATTTCTCCTATTCATAAATCAAATGGTTTTCTACCCCCCCATAAATAAAATCTCTTTAC
>JBFKKF010000137.1:0-5693 GCA_041631355.1 Bacteriovoracaceae bacterium
GTTGCCTTCATCGTCTCAAGCATTAAAGAGTTCTTCTTGAAAATTCTGAACAGCAACTAACCTCCCATTAACACTCCTGTAAAAAAAGGTTGTAGTTTAAACCAAATTCCTTCCTGACCAATAAAAGCTATTCCCCCTAAAACCACAACTAAGTAGAAGTTAAACTTAGAGATCGCATGGACATGTTTAGTAAAAATTTTCTCCAGTAATATTTCAACGGTGGCAAGTACAAGCCCACCAATCAAAGCAGTCTGAAGGTCATAATTTGATTCAAGATACCAATAAGCTATTGCTGGTAAGAATGATAAAAAGAAAAAAGGTTTATTATTGCCCATAGTCTTAGGCTAACTTTTTTAACCTATCTTCGCAATAATCTAGAAAATCTCGTTTAAAACTATAAGGCTCTAGGATTTCCACTTTGTGCTCAAGCTCATACAACCACTTAAAGACCCTATCACAGGGCTCTAAGGTTGCTGCCCATATAAGGTCTCCACAAGAATTCGTGACCAGGCAGGAGTTATTAAAGAATGCCTCGTTAAGACTAACGCTAAATTCATCCCTAGCATAAATTTTCAACACTAAACGAATGGTATAGTCACTCATTTCCCTTAAACTAGATATAAACTCTTCAAGCTCAAGTAAGGAATAGATACTTTCGTAGCTTTTATTTCCTTCAGTATAATGACTAATGCTCTGTATCGGTATATTTAATAGGCATTTATCACTTGTTTTCTCGCATATCAGCGATAGCTCACCATCAATATAAACTACCTTCCAGGGAAGAATATTTAGCTCTCTACCATCATGCTGGATACTGAGAGTATGCTTTGCTGTGATCGACTCCTGTATCTGAGTAACAAGATTCATATCAATATTAATCTCAGATAAGTTCATCGCCTTATAATCAACGCAAGTACTTCTAGTTTCTTCAATTGAACTAGCAAGCTCAAGGAGATTACTTTCTTCAAGTTCAGTGATATTGCTCGCAGACTGACTAGATCTCGCTAAAGGCCGTCTGGTACAAATATATTTCTGACCTGACTTTAACTTTAAATCGATATCCAAATCTGCAGTTTTTAAATACTCAAAGGCCACGTTAAATTGATCTAGGTTTACCTGGTATTGTTTACACCACAGATCTAGATCAACTTCTTTACCGGCAATCAGTACATCACTTACAATGTTCCAAAACCATTGCTGTTTTAGCAAAGAGTTTTTCGTCATATCTCCTCTCAATTGTCGCAATATACTTGTCGGAAAAACTCAGGTTTTACTTTAGTGCATTTTAGAAAAAAGCAAGGCATAATGGATGTATGCTTTGGAAGAATACTCTTAAATATCCGGTACTTATGATAGGAATCATCCTATTTGGCCTCTATCTATGTGATCCAAATACTGAAAGATTCTGGAGAAATCACAAAAGAAGGTTCATACCTAGCACCTGTGATGCCGTTATGGATCGTATCATTCCCAAAGCTCTGGTTAATTGGGAGTTGGACTGTCCGGGAACTCAAAACCTATTTATCACTGTCACTCATGATAAGGCCGATCGAAATATAAACTTACTAAGACAGGATATGTACAAAGAACTCGCTAATACTTATGTGAATATATCTAGGTTTTCTAACCCTGAAACTCTGAAGAATTTAAGATTTGTAAATGTGATTATTGTCCATCCTAAGTTGAAGATTCACTCGAAAACTGATGGTCAAGCTGTAACCGAGTTAAGATTTAAGAAGGCCCGAAAAGAAATTGCCAAGCACTTAAAACTCACCGTTAAGGTCAAAGAAATTAGCGAATGACTTTAAATTACTATCTTTAAATTCTCGTTCTTTACCATCAACTTCGAGCTTATACTTCCAACAATGAAGATACATCCTCTCACTTGTGGCGACAGCAGGATTACTATAAAGCGGATCGTTTAGTATCGGATATCCAATTGAGCTTAACTGAGTCCTAATTTGATGTCTATGTCCTTGAAGTAGCTTTACTTTTAAAAGTGATAGATCTTTTTCACTATTATAGTCTAGTACTTCAAGCTCACATTCTGCCCTATACTCACTATATTCAACAACCTTCATTTTTCTACCTCTTCCCTCTGACGGGGCCAGATAATTTTGAATCGATTGCTTTTTCTTTTTAACCTCTCCTCTTACAATGGCAAGATAATACTTCTCCTTGACTAAGGTATGAAAATCGTTTCTCAAAGTATTAAAGAGGTTTTCATTTTTTATTAAAATGACTAAACCACTCGTTTCATAATCTAAGCGATAAAGTAGTCCCCTATCATAGTTTTCATAATTCACTTTTAAAGCTTCTGTTTTATTCATATCAGTTAAAGCTGATAATATATTATCGGTCTCTAGGTAGGTTAATGGATGGCAGTGCACTCTTGCTGGCTTGGAAAGACAAAGGAAATCGTTATCTTCCTGAATAATATTAATTTGGGGCCCTTGATAACCGGCAGAGATCTTTCCATCATTTATCAGGTTTAATGAGATGGAAAACTCTTTTTTTGACTCGACAGTTTGTGATAATTTCTTTTTGGGTACATACTTTTTAATTTTATTTTTTGAATATCTTTCCAAATCTAAAAGCCCCTCCAGTAAGGAGGGGTATTCTTTTAAAAAACAAATTTCAACCATTTTTTTCATGAAAGACTACTGTGATCTTACTCTGCGACCTTCAGTTTTTAAATCTCTTTTCCTCAGCATAAACTCAACCTTTCTATTAGTATCATTTGCAACAGCTCTACTATCACCGTAGAAAACTGAGGTTATTTTCTCAGGTCTAACACCTCTTTTTACTAAGGCACGAGTCACTTCTTGAACACGTCTAGCACTCAAGATGTCAGGACCAATACTCGCATCACCTGTAGCTGTTTCTCCTGAGTCAGCATAACCTTCAACAAATAAGGTCCAGTCATTATCTCTCATAAGATTTGTAACCTTATCAAATACTGGTATAAATGACCTATCTGCAATTTGAGTACTACCTTGTTTAAATACTATTTTATCTTTAATTCTAACCTTTATCCCTTCTGCCATCTGATAAACTACAACTGACTCTGAAAGATTATAATCAGCAAGAACTTTCTTCATTTCTTCAAGGCTCTCATCTGACTCTCGGTTTATCTCTTGTTTGTCTAAAATACCCTCAGTTGTTAACAGATCGATTGGAAATGGTTCAACTGGATCTTGCGACTCAATCATAGTAGGCGCATCATCCGGAGATTTACCAAGTTGAATTGTTTCACCTATTTTCATGGCATTTCCAGCAAAGGCCTTCCTAATGGAACCTGCAACTGACTGAAACTTTGATTCGTCAGTCTTACTCATAGCATAGAGCAAAACAAAGAATGTTAGAAGTAATGTTACCAGGTCTGAAAAGGTTGCCATCCATTCGGGCGCACCTTCTTTACACTCTTCTACCGGTGGACACTCTGGGCATTCTTGTACTTCTTCATCAGCCATTTTCGCCCTCCTCTACTTTTCTCTCACCAGGAGGTAGAAATGAATCAAGCTTTTCACGTATAACTCTTGGGTTCTCCCCTGCTACAATTCCTAGAACACCTGCCACAATAATATTCATGACCAATGCTTCATTTTCTGAGTAGAATTTCAATTTATTTGCAATCGGCCCTGCAAATAAGTTAGCAAGAACAGCACCATAAAAAGTCGTTAAAATTGCAACTGCCATGGCCTTACCAAGCTCTTCTGGGCCACCGGAAAGGTTTTGAAGCATGATAACTAGACCAATAAGTGTCCCAATCATCCCAAATGCCGGACCATCAGCTCCAACGTTTGCAATTATATTAATACCTAATTTATGTCTTTCTGAAAGGGAATCAATTTCTAATTGTAATATTGAAGTAATAACTTCAGGTGGTCTATTATCCGCCGCCAGCGTAACCGCTTTTTTTAGGAAAGCATCTTCAACTGGCACTTTCTCTAAAGCAAATACTGACTCTCTTCTTGCTGTTTCGGCCAAAGATTGAATCTCATCAATCATTTGCTTAGGATCTGTTTTTGTATTCAAAATCGCTTTTAAATAAACTGGAACCAATTGCTTAACTTGTTCTAATGGCCATTTTATAAAGGTGGCCGCAATAACTCCCCCTCCAACAACCAATATTGAAGGAACATCGATGAATGCACCAATCGTCCCCCCTGAGATGATTGATCCAAGTATCGCCGCTGATCCTAACACTAACCCAATAATAGTAGCTATATCCATAATTCTAGCCTTTTGAAATTTAATTCCTTTGGATAGATATTCGGTAACTTAGATACTGGACTTTAAATAATTATAATTACAGAAACATTTTCCGGAACAAAATGCTAAGGTACTAGGGAAGCTTAGCCTACTTTCTTAAACTCCATCGACATAAGAGTTTTAACCTCTTCTTCCAGAGTTCTCTGACCAAGGCCTTTAGAAGACTTCTCCTCTAATAGCTTAAAAAAGATATTTTCATTATAGCTAGCAGATGTGAGCATACTTAATATATGAGTTAATTTCGAGTTAATATCTCGTAAGTTCTCTGGATGAACATCGTCAATTATATTGTCACAACTATTAATCCAATTTTGCACATCAAGTATTGCTTGAACTTGTTGATCAAGTTCTTTACATAGAAAAGAACCTATTAAAGTTTCACTTTGGGAGAGAAAATTCTCTATTAATAGTGAGTCTTCATGAAATAGCTTCTTTAAAAATTGATTTTTTAAACTAAAAAAGCATGACTTTGCATTTCTTGCAAAAATTAGAAACTCATTAATATGATCCAAATAATTAGTGTGTCCTTCTAATATATTTTGAATATATTGCATATTGGACTTATGCATTGAACCAGACTGTATTTCATTCCAGGCCTTTTCAAGGCAATCATAATTTTTTATCGCATAGACTAGTGGAAAAACATACAGCTCATTTAATTCATTTATTAAGGCCTGAGTGTAGGTCGTAAATGCAAGCTCCAAGTGATACCACTTTTCACTTCCGCGAAAAAAGACACAGTGGGTACGCTCAAGCTCACTCATAATGAGAGCATGCTGTGTCTTACGACTCAGATGCTTCCAACTGTCCTGATAGATATTATCTTCTAGCTCACAGCTTTTAATGAAATATTCGTAGGTAACGCTTCGATCAAGGTCAACCCACCTCTCAGGAACTGCACCATCATCTACAGCTTCTTTATTAGTATTTTGAAGGTTTTGTTGATCAAAGATTGATTGTTGTGATTCATCCGAGATCAGTTCCTCTAAGTTAGTCATCACCTCCTGGTGATTTTCAACATGGCTAACATCATAAACAAACACATCATTTACCTTAAACCAGTACTTGTATTGTTCTGGGTTGCCTTTATAAAACTTGCTCACTTTAGAAGATATTTTTTTTGCGGCCTTACCTGACTTTGTTAGGCTCTCTACTTTCAACACGTGGATTGTGTTTCCATTACACATAACAAGAATAGTCTCGAAGTGCCCGGTAGTTAACTGGTCCTTAAAATTGACAATATCTTCATCTGGGATATGACATGGTTCCTGGGCATAGTTCATCCAAGGGATATAGCTTTCCCCCTTCTCTTTTATCTCTGCTTTAATTTTAAAAAGTAGTTCTTCGTCTAAGCTCGTATCCCAAGGTATATATGCATGAACTGTCCTTTGTTTTCTAAGCAAAGGATTATTGGAAAA
>JBFKKF010000138.1:0-5688 GCA_041631355.1 Bacteriovoracaceae bacterium
AATTATTAAACCAGCTGCAAACGGAACTAGTTTGTGTTCCGTGAAATAAAGTCCTTTTTTCCTTTGAATAAACATTTGAATCAAACATCCAATCCCATATCCAAGGGTAATTGAAAATGGAAGATACATAGCTAGTCCAACCATAACTCCAAGGCCGCTAATTGGAGCCGTTGCAAGAAGTGCTCCAATTCCCCCACCGAGAACATATTTATCCATAGGAATAACACCAGTTTTTAAACCTTGCACAATTCCCATCAATACCCCCGCCTGAGGAGCAGGCAGCGAGGTTCCTTCACCAAAGCCGTTTTGTCCCCCTTCACCAGCACTCCATAGGGCATAGATCGCGGCAACAGAGATAATGGCCCCAATCCAAGTCACACCAAACTGAACGGCCTGTTGTTTTACTGGACGACCACCAATCATAAAACCAGTTTTAAGATCTTGCATCATATCTGCAGCTTGACCGATGGCCACGCAAACAGCAACTGCAACCACCATGGCAGCAGCAATATTTTTATTCAAAATAAACATCATTAGTGTCACTGAAATAAGAGTCATCCCAGACATAGGACTAATATCAGTCATCCCTGTGGCCTGAGCAACAATAATCGCCGCAAGTCCCATCCATAAAGGTCCAACAATGGCAGTTATAATTGCTTGGGTAAGAGTCACCCCTTCAATCATATAAGCGGATGTAAAAAATAAAACTACCGAAGCCAACATACCAACAATTAAAACCATAAATGGCATCTCATCACTTTTGGTACCATCTTCTAATTTAGCAAGTTTGGAGGCATTCATAAGCGAGACGATAGCACTTTTGATGGCCGGGAAAGTCATTACAACTCCCATTAGAGCACCCCCCATAAGCGCCCCGATCCCAAGAGGTCTAAGCATTTTTCCATAAATAAAGCCAGAGTCAAAGCCACCGGCTTCAGTCATGGGAACCCAACCAAGATTAACTGCAATAGGAGAAACTACCCACCACGCAAGGGCACCTCCAGCAAAAAAGCTTAATCCACCACGACCTGCTAAAAGCCCCGCGGCCACATTCATCAGCGATAAATATAAATAAGGAGCTAGATAATCGGGAATGGGAAGAGCACCGTTAAAAGTCAGATTTAATTCTTCATGCTCAATTATTCCTGGCACATGAACATAACTTATAAAGATTTTCCAGATGGCAGAAATAATAAACCCCAAAGCAAGAATCTTGGCCTTACCAAGACCTGTGGAACCTGATCTAATAATAGTGGTAACCGCCACACCAGATGGGAAACGTAAGCGATCTAAGTCAATCATTTGCTTTCTTAAAGGAATAATAAGAACAACACCAATTATTGAACCTGCAATCCCTGCAATAATAAATGGTAGTGGTGTAAAACTGATCAGTGGCTCACCAGATTTCTCCCACATAGCATTTAGCATAAATAAAGCCGGAAGCGTAAAGACGATTCCAGTTCCCGCGGTATTTATCCCAGATGCAATAGTCTGATTGATATTATTTTCAACTGAAGTCCCTACCTTCATAACACCTCTAAGAAGTGCATAACCCATGATGGCCGCCACTGTAGATCCTCCAATTGAGAAACCAAGTTTTAGAGCAGCATAAACAAAGGCCAGATTTAGAACAACCCCTTGAAGGACTCCAAGGACTACTGACGCAACTGTAAGTTCGCGATAATTTGTGTGTGACATATTAACTCCCTCTCGAACATACAATTTAAAATAAATTGATTAGGGAAGTCAAATTTAATAGAAGCTACGATGCGTTACTACTGACAAAATGGCGCGCTGCTATCTTTACCACATAGATAGGCTTTGATGGCATCATTTTCACTTTGAATTTTTCGATTTTTATTTTCTAAGTCTTTAACCTTAGACTTTAATTTTTGGTTTTCTTCTTCTACCGAAGCAATCTTGCGGTCTTGAATAACCTTGTCCTCTTGATAAATTCCAAAGAACTCCTTAATGGCCTGGATAACTCTCAAGGTTAGTGAAACTCCATAACGGACCCGCTTATAGCCGTCTTCTTTTTCTACTACCATGTCAGGAAAAACCTCTTCAACTTCTTGAGCAATAAGACCAATTTCTTTTCCCTCACTGCGGTGAATATCATCAAACTCCGGCCGCCAAACGTATTCAACTGGCCTAAGTTTTAATACTTTTTCTAGGGTACTAACTAAAGGGTTGATATCTTTTTTCAATCTTCTATCCGAAGTACAGGTTCCTCCGACAACTGTTGAGTTATCTGTTTGTAAACTACCAGTGGCATCTATATCACCTACAACATCAAGAGCGTCGTCTGGGGTGGTGGTACCAAACCCAACATACCCAGTGGTTCTTTGAATTACCATTCTTGCTGCCCCAGAACCGTTTATTTCATCGGCAATGGCAAAATGATCTTGTGACACTCCACCAACTTCACCAATCTGCCAAGATTTAGTGGAGTCACTTCCGTGAATGAAATCCATAATCCTTGAAACAGCAACAAATCCCTCAACTTTTAATTTATAAGTGCCAGGATCTGTGGTTCCAATACCAACGTTGTTAGTTACAGAGTCCAAAGTTAAAACATTCGTTGTGGTAGTTCCATCATAATAATTAATCCTAAAATCATTTTGAGCGGAAGTATCTGCAGCATCATCAGCTGTTCCTAAAATATTCCAAGCACGATGATTCGCGTCTCCCCATGTCGTAGGTTTTTTAGTTGAAATAGACAGACCACCAGACTGCGTGGAAGCAACGCCAATATTAACTGCTGGCTGTCCACTTACTTGCTCTACATCGAGACTAGTTAAAGGGGAAGCTGTCCCCACACCTACTTTACCTGCTGAATCTATTTTCATTGCCAAGGCTTGGTTAACACGAAAGTTCATAGAGTCATCATTATGCTCATAATCGATCATTCCCGAAGCACCTGTATTATTTTGTCCAGCTGTAGTTTGATCATTAAATATCAACCTAGAGTTTCCGGTATCGGATCCGGCTAAAACTTCCATACCTGTCCAGGCACCGGATGCACGACGTAAACTCAACCCTATTGTATCACTGCCCAAAACAGTAAGTGAGTGGTTCGGCGTAGTGGTTCCAATACCTACATTCCCACTTGAATCAATAATCATCGAATCTGTGAATGTTGCTCCATTTCTAGTCTTAAAGTAAAGTGAGCCTTTTTCTGCTCCATCTGTTGGGTCATCAATTACCCCACTAATTCGGCCGTACTCTATAATATTTAATGCAGAGTCATTTCCTGCAATTTGAAGGGCACCTATTTCATCATTAACTGCAGGAGTAGAGCTATTTCTATATAGGCCCATATAAGGTCCAGCTTCAGTTCCATCATCTGTTGATTCAAACATCGCTGTATTTCTGGTTGAATCAACAACATAAAGCTTCCTTCCAGGAGTTGTAGTTCCAATACCAACATTACCATTACTAGAAACTTCAAACAGCGAATTGCTTGCAGAATCTTCAACACGAAAAATATCTTCTGATTGTCCTGCCACTCCCTGAAGCAGACCAGCTTCATACCCAGCGGCCAAACTCTTAGAGTAAAACCCTCGCGGAAACGAAGGAACTCCATTACCAATCTTTGTTGATCCTCCATTAGATTCAAAAATATTTGTTCCCTGGGTTTTCATGACAAAATTCGAACTAATTGATTCGATAACTGGGACTTGGGAGTCTATTCTTAAACTTAAATTTGGAGTAGAGGAATTAGAAATTTTAATTCCTGAGTTAGAAGTAGTAGATGAACTTAGCTCCAGAAGAGTAGTCGGACTGATAGTTCCAATCCCAACTTGACCGGAATCCTTGATAATAAATGGCATTCCTGAGCCATTGGTAATTGCCACATCACCGTCATTTTCAACTCTAAAAGCATTCGCCCAGTTTCCTCCAACTTTATTTTCAATAAGAAAACTTCCATCAGGCCCAGAGGATGCATTACTTCCATACTTGGTTATATAAACTGTATCATTAGTGCTTTCATTTAAAATTAATCGCCTTCCATTTGTAGTAGCATCAGTATCCTCAATAAGAACTGGTGCGTTAGAAAAGCGTGCACTACCATCAACATCAAGCTTATTACTAGGAGATGTTGTTCCTATACCAACATTACCACTTTGATCGATACGCAATCTTTCACCATAACTACCATTTTGACCGGTGGTAAAAGTAATATATCCACCTACCGTATCCGTAGAGGTCCCAAAGATTCTCATTTCTTTATTAGACGGTATGAAGTCAAAACCAGCATTATTTGCATTAAATGTGGATAGTGTATTAGAAGTAGAAATGATTGAACCATTAACATCCAACTTAGCAAAGTTAGATGGACTCGAAGTTCCAACTCCAACACTTCCACCGAGAAAACTAAAACTAGGATTCGTCGTCATGTTTCCAAATGTAATGGCCTCACTACCATCAGTAGTATCAATATTAATATAATCATCTACCCCCTGGCGTAAAACAAAGTTTGAAGCTGTGTTATCTGCCATATTGACTTCTACTGCAGAGCCAGAGGCCGCTGTCACATCTAATTTCGCAGATGCTGCAGTTGATCCGATGGCCATATTTCCAGAGTTATCGATTACTGCTTGAGTCGTTCCGACAGTTTGAAACTTGATCTCACCAGAAGTATTACTATCGGAGTCTGCATTGATGACCACATCGGTAGCATTACCGGTTGAGCTTGCACCGACATTTGTAAGTTGTGAACCATCGCCAATAAATTGAGTGGCCTTAACATTTCCACTAACATCAAGGCGCTCAGTTGGTGATACAGTTCCAACACCAATATCTCCGGAACTATTAATAAACATTGCCTCTGTATCATGTGTTGTAGAGTTACTAACTCGAAACCTAAGAGCTCCACCTACGCCAGATTGGTTAATATAACTACTAGCACCCGGCCTGTTAAAGGCAAGTGTATTACTACTTAACCTAGTAAAATACGGGTCTGAAGATTTACCCACATATAAGTTTGAATTTATGCTGCCAAGTTGCAATTCAACTTCAGGGTTAGTCATTCCAATTCCCAAACGACCTTGCCCAGTAAAATTAAAAAAATTTGATGAGTCATTTGATGTAATACTAAAAATATCCCCATCCGTATTAGCACTTGCGCCTGTTGCACCCGCTACATGATTTGAATCTAGAGTTAAGTTAGTGTCATCTGTAATTGCTGAAACCGTAAAGACTTCACTTCCAATTTTTATTGCACTACCTACAGCAAGTTCTGTAGTAAAAGCAGTCCCCGTACCTGTAACCGCCGCAGTTCCTGCTGTTACATCAACGGTACCAGTTAGGGCTTGAGAAAGTTGTCCTTTTAAATTTGCTTTTCCATTAATAAGTGATTGTCCCCCAAGATCCGAGATTACCGGTCATGGCAACGGTTCCATCTGCTTTAAAATCACCATCACCTAGGGTTGAGGTGGCATTATCAACATATGCTTTAATTGCTTTTTGACTTGGAACTTTAGTATCTGAATCCGCAGTTAGAGTATTATCAGTATCTAAATAACTTAGTGGCATCTGTTGAACGTCATCTACATTAGAAAGAGAGACTGTACTTTTATCCACCGTTTGAAAGGTGTAGGTTCCTGCCCCATCGGTTTGTAAAAACTGTCCCGCTGTTCCATCTGCAATAGCATCTTGTTTTCCACTGATTAAAGTATTTTGAGC
>JBFKKF010000139.1:0-5685 GCA_041631355.1 Bacteriovoracaceae bacterium
ACTTCTCCTGAAGAAGGTATATCAAGCCCACTCATAATATTTAATAAGGTAGACTTCCCCGAACCTGATGGGCCAACTAGAGCAACAAAGTCTCCTTGATAAATTTTCAAATCAATATTTTTTAAAGCGTGAACCTGGATCTCCCTATTATCACCATAAACTTTTGAAATATGATTTAAATTAAAGATTATATTAGTCACTTTCCTCTCCTATAAAGTTTTTTTCAAGCTCTCATGTATAGACATTTTGGCAGCATAAATCGCTGGATACAAACTAACTAAAACAGTAAATATCAAGGTTCCTGCAGGGTAGAGAATAAATTGTCTAATTGAGGGTATATAATAGATTGGTTCCCTAAGTGTTACTTCAGCAAACTCCATTCCACCATAATCTATACCTTTAGTCATCAACGGATAGGCAAAAAGGCAAGTCAGAACGATCCCGATTACAAGACTTATGAATCCCATCCCTAAGGCTTCAGCAACAATCATTAAAAATATATCTCGGCTCTTCGTCCCGAGAGCTCTTAGAACAGAGAACTCAAAAAGCCTTTCATGGAGGGCCATAAATAAAGTATTAATAATTCCGATCCCCACTAATATCATTAAGATCGCACTTGTAATCCATAAGCTTATATCAATATAAGAGAGCATCCCTGTAAAGCTAGACATTACCTCCTTCCAGGTTTCAGCTGTATTTCCGGTTGAGTTTAGCTTATTCCATAATTCATGATTCTTATTCTCACCAATGACTCTATCGTGAAACTTCAAGGCAATTTCATGATAGTCCGTACCTAGATTTAAAATTTTTTGCGCTTGATTTATATGGATAAATGCAACTCCTTCATCTAAATCTTTACTTCCAGTTTGAAAGATACCATGTACCCTAAATTGCTCTTGAGAAATCTCACCACTTCCAGCTTGAGACACTGTCAATACAAGCTTTTCCCCAATATTTAACTCTAGTTTCTTAAATAGTTTTTTACCTAGGTAGATGGATTTTTCATTGGGTAAAAACTTTCCTTCGATTAGATTCTTATCAATTCTAGAAACCATCGATTCACGACTAGGATCTATTCCATAGAGAGCGATATTTTTCATATTTCGTGGAGATGAAAGCATGCCATTAACAATAACTCTTTTACTAAAACTTGCTACCAATTCTTCATTTTCTAATAACCTTTCCACTCTTTGCCGGTGTAAAACCACATCATTAATATTATAACTTTGAGTAAACTCTGGGTTATGGATTTGACCTTCACTAACAATTCCCTGAGTAATCGTTTTAACCATATTCTCTATCATTCCCTTGATAAAGCCGTCGGTAATAATAAGAGCGGCCAGCCCCATAGATATAATCGTTAGGGTAAGAAAAGAGCGTCTTTTATTTCTAAATATATTCTTAATTCCAATTTTTAAAAAAATTTTCACCTCAGTACTCCCTCAAAGCATTAGTCACACGAATTCGACTTGACTTAATTCCTGGATATAAACAAGCAATGATTGTCGTTAGTATTACAACAATATAAGGGGAAAGAATGGAGTTGAAACTTAACTCACTTTTATATTGAGAAAATAAAATCCCTGCAAAACTTATAGGCTCAGATAACTCAATGCCCACAACACTTAAGTAGTAATTGATTCCAATTGCTAGTACCATCCCAATAAAACTACTCATCATGGCCAATATCACTCCCTCCATAAGGATTAGTTTAAAAACCACAGATGGCCGTGTTCCCATTGCTTTAAGTACTCCAAACTCCCGTACTCGCTCGAGAGTAGACATTAAAACTGTATTTAAAATAGTTAACCCTACAATGAACATTATAATAAATAATGTGAAAGTATTTCCATTCTTATCCATTTCCATAGCTCGGTAAAAATCTTTTTGTACTTCTTGCCATGGTCTTGCCATTAAGGGCGTGGGTAATTGAAGCTCATGAGCAAATGTTCTAGCCTTTTTAATATCTTTTAAATGAACAGATATTTCATGGATTGAGTTATGAAGTGTATAAAATTCTGAAAATAGTTTTTGTCCCATGTAGATACGAAAAGTATCATCACCGTTTTCTGTTCCAATAAAGCCCCTAACTGTAAAAAGATCATTTGCGATGGAGCCATCGGCCCCTTGGGAAATTAAAATAATTTCTTGTCCTAATTCTAGTCTTAAATAATTTGCAATTTTTTTGCCCACCAATATACTCTGACTTTCCAAATCATCGCGAATGAATTCTCCCATATATACTCGTTTACTTATTCCTGTTGCCAGGTCTTCAAGTTTTGGGTCTATCCCCACGACTTCGGCTCCATAGGTCTGCTTATTGGCATAGATAAGAGCATTACTATAACTGCGCGTTGTAAGGAAATTAACATCTGTATGAGATTTTAAACGGAGAAGTAGACTTTCATAATTAGTTATCTTTCGATTAATCGACTTATTTTCAATAAACTGAGAGTTTACAATTTGAACATGCCCAGTACTCTGGCGGGTGAATGCTTCAATAATTGCCCCGTATGATCCATCTACCAGTCCAAGACTTATAGAAACCAACACAAATCCAAATACCATTAGAGTACCAGTAAGAAATGTTCTTCTTTTATTACGAAGGATATTTCTAAAGGCCATCTTAATTAAGAGCATATTATCTTCTTTTTTCTAAATTAGTTCTACTAAACAGATTTTGGCTCCAGTCTTTATTAAACTCGGCCTTCAAATATTTTATGCTTGTTTTATGTCCTTCTTTGTTCTCTGTTAATGGAATAATCTCCATCACGGTTGGGATCAATCTTCCTCCCATCTTTTTTACTTCTCCAAAACTAAATATTCTAATTTTTTCCATTCTCTCATCGTAGAACTCTTGCTGTACCGGTAAGAGAGACTTCCTTGCAACCTCAACGATTATTTTTCCCCATAAGGAAACGGTATTTTTCTTTGGACGTAACTCTATTTTGTATACTTTTTCATTACTAGGTAGGAGTTTTGCAATGTAATCATCCACCAGTGTTGAGTCCTTAACCAGATCATCATTAGTAAAGTCAGACCCCATCCAAGATGCCATCATCATTGAAGGTGGGACTTTTATTACTTTGTTTATCTTTGGAAAAAAATTCCACATTTCCGACTTATGCTTTAATGTTGCGACTCCTCTGTCCTTACGAGGCGATAAAATTCTTACCAAGGTGTAGTCTAGACCTTTGGTCCAAATATCCATTTTTAAAGTTCGCTTCCAATCCGGGGTAATTATCTGCATTTCAATTTGGGTATAGCTCCCCTTACTTCGGTATAACTCATCAACACGCTTTAAAATTGATATAGGGTCTTCACTGGCAAAAGACAGGGCAGAATAAGAGAGTACTGAAATCAGAACTAGAAATTTAAGCATTTAAGCTCCTTATTATTAGCAATTATTCTAATTATGCTTAATTAAGAATATACTATCAAGGAACTAATATTCATTAATCTGGATCAGGTTTCGATACTTTTCTGCCAAGTAAAACATACCATCGCTGACCCCACCGATTATTTTGCCTTCTTTATCTAGCACTCTCAGTCCAACTGTTGTTATGCTATAGCTAGAGACAAAGGCGAAGGCCATCCCCGTACCAATAATCCCGGAAGCTAGAACTGTCGCGGCCTTGGTCCCACTGATGCCAGTAATAGTAATAGTGCCAAAGAGAATTTCCTCAGCAGTCAGAGCTGCGATCAATGAAATCATCCCCTTAGAAACTCCACTTATGACAATATGCCTATTATTCTCTTCCTCCTGGCCCAGTGCATGAGAGCTAAACATAAATATAAGTAATATAGTTGAGAAAAATTTCATCCCTATCAATCCTGGCCAGTGAAAGTATTTGTAGGGCCAAGCTTGTACATAAATACATAAAATCCGTCATTTAGAATGAAAAAATTACAAAAATTTGCCTATTACAACACGCCAACGCTGCCTTGTGTTATAAACCTTTCGTTTTAATTTATTTCAAACCAATGGAGCTAAGATGAAAAAATTAATGATTTTAACTGTACTAACAATTGCAACAATAACTTCTCAGGCCTTTAGTGCTGAAAACCAAACTTCAGACATAAAAAATATTATTGCTGAGCAAACTACTAGCACTAGCTGCCAACTTTCGACTTACTCACAAGTTGATTTCACGATGGACTTTGTCAAAAAAGAAACAAGAGATATCGAGTTTAGCTATATCTTAAAAAATGCACGAGTTAGCTATACTGGAACAAAAGAGGGAAAGACGACTGTTAGACTTCACACAACTAACTTAGAGGATCCTCAAGGTTCTAAAGCTTATCGCATACAAACACTGGCGGTAAATGTCATTATTGATACCCAAACTCAATCGGTGGAAAATATTGAAGCAATGAATATTATGGACTTTCACGTCACAATTAATCATAGACCTTACACTGATGATTTAATGAGCGTCAGAACTGTAAAGGGAATGGTTGAAAAAGTTGAGTGTAAATAAGTAAAGATAAAAAACTAATGTCTAATTGTGCCCTTTAATAGAGGGCACTTTTTTTTTCCCTTTAAGCACATTATATAAAAATACAAATAAAGACAGTAGACCTAGATACACTACTGAAACCAGTCCTGAAGTAGGGAGGTTTTCATAGGATATATTTAATAAAAAGCCGCTTAGAACTGATACTGGAGCTAATATAAGGATCATAGTATAAAGAAGACCCAGAGAAATTTTTCCAAACTGAATAATAGTAATGGGAAAAAGCATCATGCAAATAGTAAATACAAGACCAAAAACATGAGTGCTATAGATCATTAAAGTAAGGATAATAATATTAAAAATAACGTAAATAGATCTATTTTTTGCCGTCAATAAATGGCCAAACATAGAAAGATCAAAACTTTGCAAAGTGATGATTCTTTTAAATTTGAGAAAAAAGACAAGAAAACTAAGAGATAAAAATAAAATAATAACTAACTCAAGTCTTGCCGCCGTCACAATATCTCCGACAAAAGATTTTACCATATGGGACTCAATTAATGGAGAGGCCGCCACAGTAACATAACTCAGACCGATTAAAAGGGAGTAAATAGTAACCAGCAGTGGTGTTTTTACATATTTTTTATTCTTAGAAAGCCATAAATATATTGAGTATATTAAAACTGTGATAAAAACACTGACAAGCATTTCAAAGTGTAGTCCATGATCATTATGAGTTAAATGTAATAGTCCACTGAGCAGTACTCCTAACAGAATTCCAAACTGAATTGACTGGCCCAGAAATATTACTTCTATAGTCTTATTCCTTGCCACCACGTGGGCCCCAAAAAGCCCGAGCACTGTTGCTAAAACCGCTCCAACTAAAATATTTAAAGAGTAAAATGATACTAAATCCATTGATTAACATCCAATTGCTCATATTGATCATCGGCCAATAATTTTGCTAACTCAGGTCGTTTATGCCCTATTACAACAATTGCCTTATTCATGAGGACCATCTCTTTTATTTTAAGACTGACATCTTTGACTGTCTGAGCATCTAAGTGATTAAATGGCTCGTCCAAGACTATCAACTCTGCATCCTCACTTAATGCCCTTTGCACCAATGCTTTTTTTCTTTGACCACCACTTGTATAATTCCAAAACAAATTACCCTCCACTTCATTGAGAAGTGGGTTCTCTTTAGACATGTCTTCTAAAGTTAGAG
>JBFKKF010000140.1:0-5662 GCA_041631355.1 Bacteriovoracaceae bacterium
TATTCTCAACTTTCTTTTTTAAAGGGAGCTCCAATGAATTAAAAACGTTTCCCATTTTAAAGCGAATATCTTTAAAGCGGTTATTCACAGACTTTATCTCAACTGTAAGGGAGTAATTACTACCTTGGGCTTCTCCTTTACCAAAACCTGTCATTGATTGAACACTCATTTATTTCCCCTGTGTCTGCGCAAGTGTTGAATTACCCATGACTCTAAATTTTTGATATCTTTTTTCTAGTAATTTTTCCGAAGACAATTTCATTAAATCATCGAGGTCTTTTTTTAGTCTTTCAGAAACCATCTTAAAGGCTTGATCTGGATCACGATGAGCACCCCCTACTGGCTCAGTAATAATTGTATCTATTACCTTAAGCTCAAGTGCTTTTTTGGGATCAAGTTTTAAAGAGTTAGCCGCTTGCTCCGCTCGTTTTGGATCAGACCACAAAATAGAAGCACAGGATTCTGGTGAGATCACCGAGTAGACTGAGTATTCCATCATATGAACCTTATCCGCAATTGCTATACCCAATGCTCCACCGGAACCGCCTTCTCCTATCACCACAGAGATAATTGGAACCTCAATACCGAACATTTGTTCTAGATTTTCAGCAATGGCCTGAGCCTGGCCTCTTTCTTCAGCCCCAATACCTGGGTACGCCCCTGGTGTATCTACAAAAGTAATAACTGGAAGTCCAAACTGATCGGCCATTTTTATGACTCGTAAAGCTTTTCTATAACCTTCTGGCCTTGCCATTCCGAAATTTCTTTTAATTTTATCTTGGGTTTTACGACCTTTTTCAATTCCAACAACAGCGACTTTTACTCCTTCAAAATAACCAAAGCCAGTTATCATGGCAGGGTCATCACTGAAATAACGATCACCATGCACTTCATGGAAGTCTTCAATCATACCTTCAATATAATCGATGGCATGGGGACGCTTAGGATGACGAGATAACTGAACTCGCTCCCAGGGATTTAAATTTTCATAAATCTCTTTTAATAGGTCATTAACCTTGTTTTGAAGCGCTCCAATTTCTTTATTAATATCCAAGTCAGACTTGGCGTTTGCTTCCTTTAACTCTTTAATTTGATTTTCTAATTCGTGAACTGGTTTTTCAAAATCTAGTGTAAAATCCATCATGACACCTATTTCTGTTAAAAAGTGCCAGGAGACCATTAGCCTCAACAATGCCCTAAACTTTTAACGCATTGAGGTTACCAAAAGTCTCCTGGCACCCTTTTAAAGTCAATTTACCTTATGAATGTACTATTTTTTAATGAAAATGTGTAATCTTTGTTGCAGATTTTACTGCTCACTCCAACCCTGAACCTTTCCTGACTCAAAGTAGATATACTTGGTAACATTTCCTCGTCTAAAGGCCCATCTTTCATCCTGCTGCGTTCTACTACCTGCAATATCTCTTCTATCCGGTACGCCCCAGTTTCTAAGAACTTCATCCTTACTCATGCCAAGGACTACATCTCCTTCTCTCAGGGATTGAAAATTACTCTGTCTTGGACTTATTCGAGGTGTTTTCCCTCTGGCCACTGGCTCTGACCTACTAATTCCTTTCAAGGCCAAGTAATTCTCTCGCTCCCTCGCTGGAAGGCGTAAAAAGTAAATTTGCTCTGAGATTCCACCAATTTTTGATCTATTAGCATCAAATTCTTCATACTCATGGGTAGTAAGTCTCATCTCTAAGGCCCTGAGTTCTCTTTGAAGTCCTTGCTGATATTGATAATTAATACTCTCACGAGTCGTAGCAGGAGTTCTTCTTCTGATTTCTTGTCCAGAGCGATATGATCTTCCCGAATCCCCAGCTATTACCATAAAATCTTCATTGGCCTGAAATGCTGGCTCATCAAAATTATAAAATTCACTCATCTGATCCTCAAAGTCTCGGCGCTCAAACATTGCACAACTACTTAAAATAACTAGAAGAAATAAATAATGTGTCACTCTCATAATTCTATCCTTTGAACTCCCTCTACCTAACTCATCGAGTAAAATCGCGAAATCCTAAAATAACAATGGTTTACGAGGAAAAATTTGCTCTAAATATCCAACCAATTAGCTAAAGCTTTATGTAAATTCCCCCGATTAGCATTAGTGAGGATCAAAGAAGATGAATAAATTATTGAAAAAACTTGAACTACTAGAAGAAAAACTCAGTATTTTGCTGGGAAAACTAGTTCAATGGTTTATTGAGATCATTTTGAAGATTATCCCAGCTCCAGTATTAAAAGTACTTACACAAGTAAAGCTCAAATGTATTGAGTACAAAGCCAAACTGGTCGCTTGGACAAAATCCTTTCTTATTCTTAGTTTTAATAAAACTAAAAACTTTTTATTATCTTTGTTTGCGGCAGTAAAAAGACTTTTAAACTTTCCTATCCAAGAACGTATTAATAAATTTCTTGGAAGTATAAAAGAAAACTTGGTTCCATCAAGCCTAATTAAGGTTTATGATCACTTTAAAAAGTTACTTTCACCATATATTCAAAAAGTACGAGCTAAGTTTCACCGCTTGGCTTCTTCCCAAGTGTTTATTGCCAGTATGGCCATTGGTCTGGCCGGAGCAGGACTTATTGGTATTTATGTTTCTTCCAGAAATATTTATCATCAAGAATTTCCAGACAGAGAGCCCGCCAGTGAGCAAGTTTATGACTATAAACCTGATTACCTCAAGTTTGATAAAAAAACAGTCAAGGTCCAGAATATTAGAGTTCCCCTTTTAGTAGAAAGAGAGGGAAAGATCTCAAGTGTAACGATTGACTTCTCTGTTCGAACAAGTACTAAATTTGCCAAAATCTATCTAGAAAACTACGAGTATAAATTAAAAGATTATTTTTATACTTCAGTTGAACCAATAACCTCGGACTTTGTTCTTACACCTGAAGGAAAAAGTATTCTCCTGGAAAAAATTAAAATCGAAATTAATAATTTCCTAAAGCAAGAGAAAGTAGAGGGAGAAGTTGACGAAGTTACAGTTCAGTTTATCATTGGCTCTTAACCGCTACGTACAATATCATCTTGTAAAATATTTCTAAGGGAGCGAGCTGTTATTCCAAGCTTTGTCGCTGCTTTTTGGAAGTTTTGATTATTATTAATATAAACTTTTCTAGCGTAGGCTATTTTCATCTCATTTAAACTCAGAATTTTTTCCTGTCTGACAATCTCATCAATACTTGAACTTTGCTCGATTAACAACTCATCGGTGGAGTCAAAGTCTAGCTTACTACATTTAGCAAGTACACATTTGCGATCCAAGTGCCCCTTCAGTTGTCTATAGTTTCCTGGCCAAGGTAGTGACTCATAAAACTCAACCAGCTTAGGAACAATATAGACTCCATGCTCCAGAGCATAATCATTACAATAAGTGCTAATCAATTTCGTATTATCTCTTAGACTAGGTAAAGAAACCTTAAAGCATGAAGCGATTCGGTAGTAGAAATCCTTTCTCATTTTATTATTCTACACGAGATGATCTAGTTTGGAACCCGAAGAGAAGATCAGTCTTGTATCGCTCACATATTGCTGTCCACTTCCAACTGGAGTAAAAGTACAATCATCCAGAAATAATAATAGTTTTGTCTGAATATCTAAGGGAAGCGAGTCAATTTCATCAATAAACAAAGTCCCCTCATGAGCATTTTTAAATGCTCCCTTGGAATCATTCATTGCACCAGTAAAAGCGCCCTTTACATGACCAAATAGTTCAGATTCCACTAAATTGGTGGCAAGAGAAGAAATATTGAGGTGAATAAATCTTCCCCTACGAAGAGATTCATTGTGAATCTTTTTTGCCATGGTCGTTTTACCAACCCCAGTTTCACCTTCTAGAAGGATTGGAAGCTTTGATGTTGCCATCTTTTGAAAGTCATTATGTAAATCCAAAGAGGCAGAGTGAGATTGATCATCCGTATGACGATAGAAAACAAAGTCATTCAAACTAACCTCTAAAGAATCCCCTACTTCAAGTATTCCACTATACACATAGTTACCATTTAGTCTAACAACTCCCCCCTCAATAACCTCAAAGTAGTAGCGAGAATACTTCTCATTTAGCTTCGTTCTTACTTGTATCTGTCCAATCTTAACCACAAAACTTTCATTTTTCTGATGAGGTAAATAATAGGTAGGACAGGGAAAGTCTGAGGACTTTAGATTCTCACTAACAAAATAAACTTGGGTATACTTTAGATTTATTTTCTTTTTTCGACCACTTAAGGGCTTTAAAAGACAAATATCACCCTCTTTAATCCCATATTGATTTAAATGCTTTGTTACAAATGTCTCTTCAACGATTTCTGAGTTCATAATTCCTCCTACGAATTTTGAGAGCAATGGTTAACAAGATTCATGCCAAGCCTAAGTGTAAGTAATTTCCACCCCTTAAGAACAAAGTGGTTGCCGTCTACTGGTAAACAAGTTAAAAACATGAACCAGTATGGAAAGAATTAATATAGATAAAAGTTCAATTAAGTTTATTAGGTCGTACACAACGAATGAAGAACTCGTTAATTGGTGGAATGAAAATCGCCACAGCATAGGCCTTGCTTTTGTTGGACGATCAAATGTTGGTAAATCATCGCTAATAAATGCTCTATTTGGAAGTAAAACCGCAAGAACCTCAAAAACTCCAGGAAGAACTCAGGCCATTAATATTTTCACTTTTGAGTTGGCGGGAGATCAGTCCAGTACCACCTATTACTTCTACGATCTTCCAGGCTATGGCCACGCAGAAGTGTCCAAAGCAATGAGTAAGAACTGGATGCAAATTATGGAAACATTCTTTGCTAACTTAAATGAAGCGACTCTACTTTTAAACCTGCAAGATGCTAGACACCCAAACCAAAATACTGATCAGGCGTTTTATAAGTATATTAATCCCAAATACATTGATATCTTTCTGGTTTTTAACAAAATGGATAAATTGAAAAAACAAAAAGAAAGAGCTGCATTAAATAAGCTTAAACCTAAAATTTTTCAAGACTATAAATTTGTTAAAAATATTTTCTTTATATCCGCAGAGAAGAAAACAGGGGTCGAGCCTCTTGAGCAAGCATTAATTTCACACTGTCTAACTTGGCAAGGAAAACTTAATAACGATTATGAGATCGAAAAAGACTAATCATTTTTCTTGATATCTCTTACGTCTTGTTCAAATCCCTCCAACTCACCTTCTAATTCTTTTACTTTATGCACCAGGTCCGTAATCTCTTGATCCTCAACTTTTATTCTTTCGTTATCAAGCTCAGTTACCAACCAACGCCCTAGCTTTTCGTAGGTTTCGTGAAGTTGAGAATTAGCTTGTGATGCAGAAAGCATTTTCATGCCTATTTGGGTGGTCTTTTTTAACTCACTTTGGCAAGTTTGAACTAAATCGTTAAACTTCTCCTTCCAATCAACATTGTCGTTCTTATCTGTATTTTTATTGTTTTGAGTATTCATTTTCTTGCTCCAGTATAAATTACCGCTTAAAGTATAGCGCGAAATACACTATAAATGAATAGAGACAATTTTTTTTGAGGTTTTAATGTTTGATCAATTCAGTTTCATATTAAATGAGAAAGAACAGGTAAAAAAAACAATTGTCTTTAACCACCTAAAAGAGCGTTATAAGGATTATCGCGATCCTTGGGGTTTTAACCTAGA
>JBFKKF010000141.1:0-5661 GCA_041631355.1 Bacteriovoracaceae bacterium
GGAGATCCCGAAAATTTACGTTTATTGGTACCGTACGTTAAGAATCCATTCATTATGTCTGTGGTATTTAACAATTTAACTAGAACAAAGTTAACCTTACAGGAGAAGACTCAACTACCAATTTTAGTCGAGAATGATAAGAGTGTGCAAGTTGCTTGTGAAGATATGATCTGTAGAAAAAGAGACCCTGTAGAGTTTAAAATGATCTTTCCTCGTAGGATTGGTGGTTATGAGTTAAGTGATGACCTTGAAGGGCTTTATTGTAGCTATTTTATTCGAAAGAAATATAATAGAGTAGGTAGCTCTGACTCTATCAAAGAGTGGCTTAATCAACAAAGTTTTGCAGAGGATAAAATAGAAACCCAGAATTTTCTGGCATTGATTACAGGTTTTCCTAACCTAGCATCCTTTACTGAAAATATTAGTGAAATCCAAAATTTAGTCCTAGAAGATACATTTTCTCAGTGGGATAAATGGGCCAATAGTAAACTAGAACAGTTTAATACAGATATATTTTATGAAGAGCCGCTTACGCTTACAATAGTCCCCAATTCAAACTCTTCGAAGGTTATGCAAGGCGAGTTTGAGGCGATTGTGGATTTAAAACTAAGTGAGTTTGATCATGTGATGGATGATACAGATAAGATTGATGCCCATTTTAATTTAACGTTTCCAACGGCCTACCTTGCACAAGTTAAAAACGATATCTTATTGAATGAAAATAGAGGCTTATTAGAGCGTGCTAAAGGAATAAAGAATACTTTAAGAGAGAAAATAGTCCAGAAATTGAATGGGAAATCAAATTATTTCTCTGTTCCAATCTGGAATGAACAGTTTCCACAAAAATTATCAGAAGAAGTTTTAAACCAACTCGCCACTTATAGAGGAAGTAAACTGAACCGACTTAGTAAGACAAAAACTGATATAAAGATAAAATTTCGTTATGGAATGATGGCATTGTCATATATATACAAGAAGCAAAAATATAAAGTCACATATAATCATGAATTGAAACCTTAGTAGATCTAAGTCATTGAAAAAACATATTGTGTATCTTTATCTATGTATAAAATCTTTACTCACCAATGACGTGTTTTGTTTATTGAGCTAATACCTAACTATGATTGGAAGATCCCTATGTTTTTTATTTTTAGTTAAAGCTCAAGTCGTTTTAGCAATGAGCTTAAATTGTTCCAATAATTTTCATTACCGTAGTTCTTGGCTTGGCGGTGATGCTGCATATTCAGTTGTACTAGGTGATAATCGCATACTCTGGCTATTTGGAGATACATTTCTCAAAGAAAACGAGTCTTCAAGTTTTACCCCAAGAACCTTTAATACTATCATTGCGAACTCTTTGGCCGTTTCGGATTGTAATGGAAATATGAGTTATTATTATGGCAATGATGGAGGGGATTACTTCAAACATCCTCAGGCCGATAGTGGGAAAAAGTATTGGCCAAAAGCAGGCTTTGTTTATGATAATGTCCTTTATATTTTCCTGCTGGAAGTAAAACATACAACTGGTGGGGGTGTTGGTTTTCAAGAAACTGCTACCGTATTAGCTAAGATTGCAAATTTTGACCAACCTATTAGTCAATGGCAGTATAAATATATTCATATCGCAGAATCTGAAATTCTCTTTCCTGCGACAGCACTTACGCTCATTAATAACGACCTAATGTTACTTTCAACAGTCAAAAATGACTCCGCTGTTCTACCGAATGCATCTTTACATCTACAGCCAATAGTCCTTCTAAAACTAAACTTAGGGGCACTTTCTCATCATGAAAAGGTTCAAACCAGCCTACTGAATCATGAAGACCATTGGGTTGAGATCAACACTTTAAATGATCAAGATATTAAAGATAAACTTGGTAAGGCCAAAACACTTATGAACTCAGGCTCCACAGAAATGTCTTTAACTTATAATAAAACCATGAAGAAATGGATTGTTTTCTATTCAGGTGCCCCTTTATTATTTCCAGATATTTTTAGCAGACAAGCAAAATCACTAACTGGACCATGGAGTGATGAAAAGTCTGTATTCAATTATCCTGAAACACAAAGTGATGACCCTAAGTTCGTCCCAGAGTCGTATTGTTATGCGGCCAAAGCTCATAATTTTTTATATGATGAAGCTAGCGAATCTTTCACCCTAACATATGTTTGTAATACATTTAATTTATTTCAAATTGCCAATAATGATCTTATCTATACACCTAGATTTATATCAATACCACTAACTCGCCTGTAGAGTAGACTTCGGATACATTTGAATACAAAAGTCATAAATTTTCGACCCAATTTCTTTATTTTTTGATACGACTAGATTAGGTGATAAACGATCTTCTTTTTGGTAGTTTTCTGAAGTGATCAGAATACATGCTGTCTTTTGATTTTGAGTCTTCATAACTTTCAATGCTTTCACAAGGGATTCTCCATCCAGATGTTCTAGTTGAATACCGGTAATCAATATATCAAATTTTTCTTTTATAATTCTTTCAATCGCAGTTATCCCGTCTTCAGCAACTGAGAAATTTACATTGAGAGGGGCCAAGCTATCTTTAATGATTTTTATTATCGTATGAGAGCTTTCAGTAATTAAAATATCTATTTGTTCTTTGGATAGGTCTTTACCTGAAAAGAATATATCCGAAAAATTTATTTTTTTTGCGTCATCAAAATTACTATTAGCATATGCGACTAATTTTTCAAAATAGATTAGGCTATTTTGAATAAAGTTATCGAAGTTATTTTTATTCAATGTAAATATCTGGTCTTCATATTTATGAAAAGTTTGGGAGAGCTCATCTAACATATAGCTTCCACAAGTCCCTTTAAGAGTGTGTATAATCCCTTTTAATTTATGAGATAACTCGACATCTTTAGTTTTTTCCATCTCTAATACCAGTTCTTCACACTTCTCAATACTTTCTATAAAGCTATACTTATAGACCTGTCTCAAATCAGACATTTGCTCCAGCATATCCTGGTTCTTCTTATTAGACATAATGACCCCATGTAGATAAGGAAAATATAATAAGTCCTTTCGGCGTAAAGGAAGAAATAAATTAGGTGAAATCAGTATATATTTTAGTATAATAAACTAAGATTATTTAACTTTTTAGGATGTATAATTATGCAGGAGTATACCCTTAGACTTACAATTTTTTTACTCATAATTCTTTGTATGAGTGTTAGTGAATATTTGATCCCCTACCGTAAACGTATACTTTCTCGTAAAGACCGCTGGCCGGGAAATCTATTACTGCCAGTCATCTCTAGTATTATGCTCAAGTTTATCTTTCCTCTCACTGCGGTAGGATTTGCAAACTGGGTTTCGCAGAATAAACTAGGATTATTTCATCAGTTTGAATTCAAGAATAACTTACTCATTCAAATGATTAGTTTTTTTATCTTGGACTTTGCCATTTATTTACAACATATAATTAGTCATAAATGGAAGCCCATATGGAAATTACATAGAGTGCATCACTTTGATCCAGACTTGGACTTTACTAGTGGGATCAGGTTTCACCCTATAGAGATATTCTTATCGCAAGTTTATAAATTTGTATGGATATTGGTCCTCGGAATACCGGCACCCAGTGTCGTCATCTTCGAAATTGTTCTCAATGCGATGGCCATGTTTAATCACTCTAATCTTTATATACCTAATTGGTTGGAAACTAAATTAAGACTGTTTTTTGTGACACCACAAATGCATATTATTCATCACTCAGTTGAGAGAATAGACCATGACTCAAATTATGGTTTTAATTTTTCTTTTTGGGATAGAATATTTGGAACGTATAGAGATAAATTTAGTTATAGTGACAAAATAGGTCTCACCTTTGGAAGCTCAGGGCAGGAACAGTCCCTTTGGAATTTGTTGGCCGTCCCTTTCAAAAAATCACCCTAAGTTTTAGTTGTATTTGCTTGAAAAAAGATAACTAATCATGTCAAATAGTGTATATGATATATGAACTTCTAAACCCATATATTCAGAATACTAGAAAAATAGAACTTAAACGAGGGCAAATTGTCTATAATGAAGGCGACTGTCCTGAAAGTATTTATTTTGTGATCTCTGGAATTGTTGGGTTATTTCACATTTCTGAGTCTGGTAAGGAAACCTTTCTTAGAGTCTTTGGTAAAGGTAGTGTATTTGGACATAGATCATTTCTAGCGGATACTTGTTATCATGCGACTTCAATCGTTCTTTCTCCTTGTACTCTTCAGGTAATTTCAAAAGAGGACTACGATAAAATTTTAAGTCAGCATCCGCATGTACTGCGAGAGATTACTAAAATAATCGCAAAGGATCTGGGTGAAGCAGAGTTACGTCTAGCTGGACTACAAGATAAGCCGGTTATGACGAGAGTTATACAAGCACTTGTTTTCTTAAAGCTTAAATATCCCGATCAAACTTGGACGAGAAAAGAAATCGCTGAATTTTCTGGAAGTACTTTTGAAACTGTAACGCGAGTGATGACCAAATTGGCCGATATAGGACTTATTATAAAAAACGGGCGTGATTTTACAATAGCCAATAATGATCGGCTTATTGAATTTTCTACTGAAGAAACACTAAATTAGGATGAGCTAATGGCGAAGAAGAGAATTGTACTTACAGGTGGCCCCGGTGGAGGCAAAACAACGGCTCTTGACTTATTTAGAAGAGAGCTTGAGGGTAGGGTTGCAATTGTTCCTGAAGCCGCGACAACTATTTTTTCCTCTGGCATTAAAAGAGTCAAAGATGAAGACCTTATTAAGTCTCAGCAAGTTGCTATATATCAACTCCAGAAAAACTTAGAGCTACTTCAAAGACGTACGCACCCTGATTGTTTGGTTATTTGTGATAGGGGTAGCCTTGATGGCCTTGCCTATTGGCCGGGTACTGAAGAAGATTTCTTTAAAACAATTAAATCAAGTTTCGAAGCCGAAATTGCCGAGTATGACGCTGTTATTTTTTTTGAAACAGCTGCTAGATCCGGAGAGCCCATTAAGAGTAATAACCCTATAAGAAATGAATCTCAAGACCAGGCAATTGCACTAGATAAAAAGCTTCAAGACATTTGGTCCAAGCATCCAAATTATAATTTCGTGGGGAGTTCCCAATCTTTTATAAAAAAAATCATGTTTGGTATCATGACCATCGAAAATGTAATTAGCACAATCGAGAATAAATAATTATTTTACACAAATATAATAGTATTCCCGCTCGTTAACCTGACTAAAATTTCTAACAGGTGAGCGCGTGAAGTAAGGGATAAAAACCATTGGGTAGTCCATGGCCCAAATTTTTCTCTTTAGGGATATTCCCCCTGACCAAGAGCCATAAGAGTTAATTATTTTATATTCAAATCCATTTGGCAGTCTACCACCAAGGATTGAGCAAATACTTTTTGCTTCTTCTAGGTAGCTAACTTTGTCGATGTCTCCATTAAGACCACCAAGAAGTTCTAAAGTGTATTGATTTCCGATTTTCAATTTAGTTGGAAATGTTGTTCTTTGAAAATCTTCAAATATTTGGCTCGCAATCTTTGACATAACTGTGCTGACAGGTCCTGTAGCAATATAATCTTTCGAATAACCAGATCTTCCAATTAGGGTCAGACTAACTTGGATATTTCCATTGCACCTTGGAGACATAGA
>JBFKKF010000142.1:0-5659 GCA_041631355.1 Bacteriovoracaceae bacterium
AATATAGATTTGATCAAGAAGATTTAGAAAGTCCAGATAATCAATTTTGGGAATTACTCTATCCTGGCCGCTATACTGAAGCCTCAGTTGAGGAAGGGTATACTGGGTTTCATCAATTATTTCACAGCGAAACTTATATTTCTTCGCAACTGGCCTTTGGAAAGAACTCACCTAATAAATTAGATAAGTTTGAGCTTCATCCACTTAAGGAAGTTTATGCTAGACCTAGAAATGAAAAGTGTCAGGAGCGCCAAGACTTAATTCCTTATCTGAGAGAATATGGAAATAAACCAAGGGATTTAAGAGGAGAGGAGTGTAGTTATTTCTCCTTGGCCTATCGATGTCAAAATATTCGAGAATATTTATCAGAGCAAGACCTAAGTTTAAATCAGAGTTTGTTATTAGCAGAAGTTAATGAAGTTAATAGGTTAATGAAAGATATTGTTTCAAATTGGCTCCAGCACGACTCTAAACTATCTCAGACTCAGATAGATTATCTATATCAGTTGGCAAGTGGATTAGCATATACCGCCTATGAAGAACTCCGTAGTTTTCGACAGGAATCAAAAACTACGGAGATGTTATTAGTATTAAAGTATTTTGCAGCCAACTCAATTATTAAGTCACTAGACTGGATTACGGACTAGCTGGCCTTGGCTTCTTGGATAAGTTGTTGCAAATTAGAAGATAGCTTCTCTACCTGATCAGCAGTTTGCAGCATTTCTTTGGCCCCTGATGAGTTTTTCATGGCAGATTCTGTTACCTCAGTTATAACTTCAGATATTTTTTCTACACTTGAGTTAGACTCACTTAACATTTTACTTACTTCTGAAGTCGTTGCTGATTGCTGCTCGACAGCTGCAGCAGTTGTTGAGGCAATAGCATTTAACTCATCGATAATACCTGTTACTTGATCAACACTTGAAATCGCTGATTTTGTTGATTCTTGTACGTTAACAATCTTTTGAGCGATATCTTCAGTGGCCACAGCAGTTTGCTTTGCAAGTTCCTTAACTTCATTAGCAACAACTGCAAATCCCTTACCAGCTTCACCCGCTCTGGCGGCTTCGATAGTAGCATTAAGTGCAAGAAGATTTGTTTGTTGTGTAATAGAGCTAATGACTTTTATAATATTTCCAATTGATTCTGATGCATCACCCAGCTCATTAATAGTAAGGCTTGCTTGGCTAGTTTTTTCTTTGGCATCAGAAGAAAAAGTTGATGCTTTACTCGATGATACAGTTAACTCTTGAATAGAGGCATTTAACTCTTCCGTACTTGTACTAACATTTTGTACACGACTTGAAACCTCTCCAGATTCCGACTCTGCTAGTTTGGAAACCTCAAGTGTTTTTTCGGCATCCTGTGACATACTACCAGCTGTTTGTGAAATCGCATCGGAGGTCTTGAATAGTTCACCTGCAGCCTGTTCAAAAGTATTAACTAAATTATTATAGGCCATTTTTTCTTTCGTTAGATCCGTTGCAAACTTAACAACCTTATAGACTTCTCCATCCGCATTTAATATTGGGTTATAGGAAGCATTAATCCATACTTCTTTATCCTCTTTGCCAACTCTTTTGTATTCACCTGCATCAAACTCACCTTTTCCAAGTTTAGTCCAAAATTGTTGATAGTCTGGAGTCCTAGTATATTCTTCCTCACAGAAGATACGGTGGTGTTTACCTTTGATCTCATCCAGGGAATAGCCCATAGCATTTAAAAAGTTATCATTCGCCGTTATAATTGTTCCATCAAGGTTAAACTCGATAACTGCTTGGGAGATATTAATCGCGTTAATTTTACCTTCAAATTCTGCGCTCTTAACCTTTTGTTCAGTGATATCTGTTGCAAATTTTACAACCTTATAGACATTACCACTAGCATCTAAGATAGGGTTGTAGGAGGCATTGATCCAAATTTCTGAACCATCTTTTGAAAATCTTTTGTACTCACCAGTGTCAAAATTTCCACGTCCAAGTTGAGTCCAAAACTGTTGATACTCTGGAGTCTTGGTATATTCTTCTTCACAAAAAATTCGGTGATGTTTGCCTTTGATTTCGTCTAAGGAATATCCCATAGCATTTAAAAAATTATCGTTTGCAGTGATAATGGTTCCATCGAGGTTAAACTCAATAATGGCCTGTGCTTTACTAATAGCATTTATTTTTCCCTCATAATCTGCATTTTTCATTTTTTGCTCAGTTACATCTGTAGCAAATTTAACTACTTTATATGGGTTTCCTTTATCATCAAAGATAGGGTTGTAAGATGCATTTATCCAAACTTCACTACCATCCTTTTTAATTCTTTTATACTCACCAGCAAAGAACTGCCCACTTTCCAAGGTTTTCCAAAACTTTTTATATTCTTGGGACTTGGTGTATTCTGGTTCGCAAAAAATCCGATGATGTTTTCCCTGTATTTCTTCAAGCTCATACCCAATGGCACTGCAAAAATTATCATTAGCTGTAATAATGGTTCCATCCAGCTCAAACTCAATAACGGCTTGAACTCAATTGAGAGCATTTATTAATCCATCCTTGTCCATTAATTCATCACTAAGGGGCGTGATCTGTTTTGCAGATGAAGTCGTCATTGTTTTTCTCCTTAACATTTTATTAATAATTGAAGTGAAATTACTACTTTATTATATCGTGTTAAATTGTGGAGACTTTAAAGTTTAGACTTAAATAAAGGCTAGACAATGCTGAGTAAAGAGTTTTGCTCTGATAATTGGGGTGTAAGTAAATAATTGAATTATCGTTTACACACCCTCTTGGTAAGACCTTCTACCTGTTTAATTGATTGTCTTTCAATTTCGGCAAGATCTTCTGGGCGATATCTGAGTGATGATAAAAATTCCGCTCGGCTCATACCTGCAGGAATAATTTCATCAATAATCTGTGCACGTTTGATGGCAACGAGATCTAAAAGAAGGGAGCGATGAGACGAGTTAACACTATATTCTGTAGCAAAGTCAAAGGTTCGAACAAAATGTTGTGCTTCAACTAAAACCTCAACTCTTTCCACTGGAATGTCAGTTGCAATACCAGACTTGTTTAGAAAATTTCTAAATTCGTAGGCCAATGTATAATCAAATTTCTCACTGGAATTAAATGCAGTATCAAGTGCTCTCGTAAAGACAGTACTAAATCCATCTCTATATGAAAATTGGCTCATCTCTTTGGCCAATGCCTTTTGAAATTGCTTCGGAGTCTGAGATAAAAATATTGTAAATTCTGAAACTGATTTTTGACCATAGGTCTTTAGCATTCTTTTAAATAGGTTTTGAGAGTTTGGGTTTTTGGTAAGAGTTGCAATTGTAAAATTTAACTCTTTACTTAATTTTTTTTCGGCCGCGGACTCTTTGATCATTTTGGATAATCGGGAGCCAAAGCGTACAGACTTCATCACTTCACCAAAAGCGATGACGTCTAAGAAGACAGCTCCGAGGGAAATAGTGGTATATAATTTGGTTTCATCAATTTTTAACTGAAGCTCCCGTAGTTCATCCGTGTTTTCGATATCTGCGGTGGCATTAATATAGCCAGTTTTAATAGCATTTTCCTCAGATTGATATCTTTTAGAATGATTAATAAGAGTAGGGACATCGACAACAGAAACTCCTAGCCCTAGAGACAGCGCAGAGATAGCAATTCCTGATGTTACCGTGACAGGAGCACTTAAAATGGCCAAGACACCTGCTGTCGCCATACCCAGGAAACTCACACCACCAAGAATTGCAGTTTTCATGTGATGGCCATTATCTTTATCGATTTGATTCTTTTTAAACTCAAAAGCACGGCATATAGTACTAGTATACTCTGGGTGGTGGAATAAAAATTCGGCAGTACTTTGTGGGCTTGCAATGATTTGTAGCCCCGCACTTGAATTGATTAAACCCGTGAGTTTTTTGGTTGCAACTCTCTTACTATGCCCGTGAAGTCTTTTTGAAATTTTATTTTTAGCCTCATTAATACTGTTAATTTTGTTGATACTTTCTTTAAAAACCATTTCATAACTATTATTTAGATCGTTAATTGCTTCTTCTACATCGTCTTTGTTCACATAGTTATGTGGAATATAGTCAATTTTAGTTAAGCCCCTAAAATAATTTTTGCGAGTAACTTTTAGATCCGCTGTATCTTTTAAAAATATCTTTCTAAAAAAACCGATTTTTTCTCTTCTAATGGATCCAAACTTCTTAGGGGACTGCAAGGTATCTGTTCCAACTAAAAGTGTTGGGTGCGTTAGGAGTACTTTTCCAAAGTAATTTGAATACTCTTGGTATTTCTGATCCCACTCTTTTTCGAGTATTTCTTTTTTCGAGTTTTGATCTCTTTCCTCCGAAGATAATTGGGCCCAAGTATCATTTATCTTTTTGTATAATAAATCAAAGCCAGTAAGCTTCTGATTTAATTTATTTACTTCAGAGTTTATTAAATGTGCGATTTGTTCTCTATCGTCAAAACGCTCACGACGAGAGGTTTTAACTTCTTTTATAAAGCTTAAGGCAAGCTTCTCTAGTTTTTCTTCTGTTTCTTTGCCACAGATATTTACTTCTTCCTGGGTACATAATTTTGCAACGATCTCGGTTGAAGAGTTGAAATTCTTTGTGATCTTTTGAAATGACTTATACTCATACTGATAGAGATAATTTACATAAGATTTAATATTAGTAACCAGATACGATTCAAGCAGCTTAGTTGTTAGGTCGGCCCTCTCAGTTAGGCTTCTCTGATTTGAGTAGGAAGTTTCTTGTATCGTTTTGGTATTTTCAGCTACTAAGGCAAGATGTTTAATTAGTGAGTCTCTATGTCCTGTTAACTCTTGAATTTTATCATTTGGAGTACAGGCATAAAGATTATCAGATAGTTTTAAATAACGGCTCAGTTTCAAGTACTCTTGCCCTAGCTTAGAGCTTTTAAATTCGCTATTTTCAATATTAAACCTGTTTTTTATTTTAGATCCAATCATCTTTAACTGAATATATTGGCTTTTTACCCACGGCCGTGCTGCCTCAAGCTCTTCTAACTCTGTTACTGCAAAAGCACTTGAAAAAGTAAAAGACATAATAAGGCAAGGGCTCAGGATAAATCTGCTTGCAACTGCAAGATATTTTCGCATTTTAATCTCCAAATAATATAAATCTAAGACCAGTTTAACCGGAGTTGAGATTTTTTCCAGACATTACGCCGCACTGTGTAAAAATTACTAAGTTGCTGTTTTTATGACTGAATTATGGGCTCTCTGGGTTAGGATACTAGTTATTATTAATGGTTTTAAACAAGGACTCAAAATGCGATTTTTGAATACTACCGTATTATTCTTACTCATAACTATTCTTGGCAACGGCGCCTGGGCCAAAGTTAAAACTGAAAAATTAACTAATATACCTAAGTTTGATATCCCCGAGGATATTGAGTTTTCTAGAATTGTTAAGGAAGTTAATGGGGTAGAAATCGTAGGGATTTCTTGTCGAAAGAAAGGAAAGCAAAAACCTAAACAACCAGCTCACCTCTACGGGCATGGTTTTTCATCTAAAGCATCATTTTGGTTAAAACAGATGACAATGATGTGTCAGAAGGGACATCGATCATTTGCATTCAATATGATGGAGCACGGAGATGATATAGAGTTTGATGGAATTGGAAGA
>JBFKKF010000143.1:0-5617 GCA_041631355.1 Bacteriovoracaceae bacterium
AGATCTGACTTTATACTTTCTTTTAAACTTAGGTATTTCAATCATCCCATTGTTCTCATCACATTGATTATCGGTTAGAAGTTCATCAATGAATTCTTCATAGGTGTAGGATCTAAGAGAGGAGAGAATGCTCTCAATATCTTGTAGGCTAGCATTTAGGCCAGGTAGCTCTTTTTTTAGCTTCTTAGCACTTGTGGAGATGCAATCGGTGCAATTATGTTGAGCTTTGTTTTTTTCGCTTTCATAGAAGTTTTTTAGGTAAGTAATACCCTCTTGTGGACTTTCAAAATAGGTGCCATTTCCAGTATATCGCCTATAGACCGTCTGGTCATAGGGGATACAACTTTCCTTGAGAACCTTAATCCTTTTTCTTGGGGAGTGATTAAGGTTTTCGAGAATGCCATCTAAATGACCACCACCACTTCCTGCAATAATACTGCCTCGAAACATTTTTGCTAGATATAGTGGGGATATTTCTTCTCCGTTAAGGTTGCAGTTTTTTGAAACGTTACAGACTCTTTCTAATAGTTTTGCCGTGGTAAACGCATAACAGACACCAATACTGTCTTGAGTTCTGGTTCTTCCTAAATTTATTATTTTGGTATCCAGTTGACTAGCATACTCCCTAGGATTATTTACTTTAAAGGCCATGTACTCTTTGGAGAGGGCCTGTTGACTACTTGTAAAAAGAAATAGACCGATTAGAAAAAACTTCACTTTATATCCCAAGAATTAACGAGTGTTTTATCTTTAAAAATACAAAAGTCATATTCGTTATTAAGTTTGTCGGTTAAAACTAGAGGAGCTCCTCCTTTGTTAAGACACTTCTTACTTGCCGGGTGACCAATCAACGTTGCTGTTTCAGATTTTGCAGGGATTTTTGCTTTCTTTTTAACCGCTTTATAGGCCATACACTTTTGAATGTCTTTTGCACATTTATCATCTACAGAGATATTATTCACTTTTACAATATTATATTTAATAATCTTTTCACCGGTATCCAAGGCAAACTCTTTAGCAAAGCTGTTTGCGGTTAGAGAGAGTAAGCTTATAAGAATTAAGTTTTTCATCTATTTTCTAAACCCATGTCCTCGTACGACCCCATAATGCTCGAGAACTTTTTTGCCACTATCTTCATCTACAGAAAAGAAATAGTACTTAATGTAGGGAGAGTTGTTTTTATGATGGACGGTAAAAACCATATAGCCTAATCTTGCCTGGGCCCAAACAGGTGGTTCATCGTTGATAAACCTGTATTCTCCTGCAGTCCCAGTTACCAGATAGTGGGTGCCATCAACTTTTCCATAGTCTTCTTGGTTGTGCTCATGTCCTGCGATATAGGCATCAACACTGCCTTCCACCATCTTTTCTAAGTACTTGGCTACGATAACGTTAGCATCTCCATGCTTACCTGAAGAGTATCTAGGGTGGTGACCAAAGGCGATGGTCATTTTACATTTGTCACTATACTTTTCTTTGATTTTTTTTCTCCAAGAGAATTGATCAAAGTATGCAGAGTTTGTGTCTAATGTGATAAAACAAAAATCTCCATATCTTTGCATATAATACATACTAGGAAAGTTAATGTATTTATATTGATTAGCAATTTCTAACCAAGCCGAAGGATTTTGATGGTAATCATGATTTCCCATAGACATGTAAAATGGAACTTTGGCATCCATTAGAGGAGTGTAGTAATCTAGAAATCTTGCTTTAAACTCTGGGTCCTCTGGTGAGCTAATCCCATCATTATAGATAACGTCTCCGGTGTGACGAATCTGATCGCAGTTTTCAGTTTGTAACGCTTCCGCAACTTTTCTTTGACCATCAGTTTTTTTTCCAGAATCTCCTATAACACAAATTTTTGTTCCTTCGGGTAGTGCTTTATGTTCGGTAATGACTCCCGGTGTAGGATCTTTTGGTTTTTGAATGCATGATACGATAAAAATTGAACTAATAATTAAAAAGATAAAATGTTTCATTTCGATTCCCCGTGTAATTTTCATAGATATTATTTCAGTTTAAAGATGCCGTTGTAAAGGGGGGAAGTGATGTAAAGGTGCCAGGAGACTTTTGGTAGCTACAATGCATTATTTTTCGACGCGCAGTGCCCATCAAAACTGTGTTAACTTCCTTAATTTTAACGTTTACACGTTGGGTAGAAATAGTTAATATCTGTACTAATTTTGTAAATTATTAATAATATAAGCACTTAAAAACAGGTGGTATCGATGGAATCTAATGTTCTTTATCTTATCCCGGCACTGGGATTGTTCGGTTTGGTCGTTATGTTTTTCAAGTCGGCTTGGGTAAATAAACAAGCTACTGGAGAGGATAACATGGTTGAGCTATCTACTTATATTGCTGAAGGGGCCATGGCCTTTTTAAAAGCTGAGTGGAAAGTTCTTACATATTTTGCAGTAATTGCAGCAGTACTTTTAGGCTGGTCTGGCACTTTGGTGGATACTTCATCTCCAATTATTGCAGTATCGTTCATCGTTGGGTGTGTATTCTCGGCCTTTGCTGGCTACCTGGGAATGAATATAGCAACAAAAGCAAATGTTAGAACAACTCAAGCAGCTAGAACAAGTTTAAAGAGCGCACTAAAAGTAGCATTTACTGGTGGAACAGTTATGGGACTTGGGGTTGCAGGCCTAGCAGTTTTAGGACTGAGTATACTATTTATTATTTTCTATAAAGTTTATGTTGTCTCTACTGGGGCAGGCGTTAACGGAATACAGATGGAAAAAGCCATCGAGGTACTTGCAGGATTTTCGCTAGGTGCTGAGTCAATTGCTCTTTTTGCAAGAGTTGGTGGTGGTATCTATACTAAAGCCGCAGATGTTGGTGCTGACCTTGTAGGTAAAGTTGAAGCGGGAATCCCTGAAGATGACGTGAGAAATCCAGCGACAATCGCAGATAATGTTGGAGACAATGTTGGTGATGTTGCCGGTATGGGGGCAGACCTTTTTGGCTCTTACGTCGCAACGATCCTAGCAACAATGGTTCTGGGTAGAGAAATTATTGTTAATGATGCTTTTAACGGACTTTCACCGATACTTCTTCCAATGTTAATTGCTGGTGTCGGAATAATATTTTCTATCATTGGGTGTGCTATGGTGCGAATCTCTGATGATAATGGTGATGTTCAAAAAGCATTAAATATAGGTAATTGGTCTTCAATTATTTTAACAGTAATTGCATCGTTTTTTATTGTTAGATGGATGTTACCAGCAACTCTAGAATTAAGGGGACATAATTTTACGGCAATGGATGTATTTTGGGCCATTGTTGTAGGTTCAATAGTTGGTGCTTTAATGAGTATCGTAACAGAGTTTTATACGGCGATGGGAAAGAGACCAGTTAACTCTATTGTTCAACAGTCTGACACAGGTGCTGCTACAAATATTATCGGTGGTCTTTCGGTAGGGATGGAGTCAACGCTAGTTCCTACAATCATTTTAGCTACTGGTATTTATGCTTCTCACTATTTTGCAGGTCTTTATGGTGTTGCTATTGCCGCAACAGGTATGATGGCCACAACTGCTATGCAACTAGCGATTGATGCTTTTGGACCAATTGCAGATAATGCTGGTGGTATTGCCGAAATGAGTGGACTTCCAAAAGAAGTAAGAGGAAGAACTGATATTTTAGATGCTGTTGGAAACACAACTGCGGCCACTGGAAAAGGGTTTGCGATTGCTTCCGCTGCACTTACTGCACTTGCACTTTTTGCTGCTTTTGTAGGACTTGCAGGGATTAATTCAATCGATATTTATAAAGCAGATGTTCTTTCTGGTTTATTTGTTGGTGGGATGATTCCGTACATCTTTTCTTCATTAGCAATTGCTGCCGTTGGTAGAGCTGCCATGGAGATGGTTAAAGAGGTTAGAAGACAGTTTAAAGAGATTCCAGGAATTATGGAGCATAAAGCAAAACCAGAATATGATAAATGTGTCGCTATTTCTACAGAGGCTTCACTTAGAGAAATGATGGTTCCAGGTGCGATTGCATTAATTACTCCAGTTGTTGTTGGTTTTAGTTTTGGCCCAGAAGTTCTAGGTGGTATGCTTGCTGGTGTAACTGTTTCCGGTGTTCTTTTAGGAATGTTTCAAAATAATGCTGGTGGTGCATGGGATAATGCTAAGAAATCTTTTGAAGCAGGAGTTGAAGTTAACGGTAAAATGGAATACAAAGGTTCTGATGCCCACAAAGCTTCTGTTACTGGTGATACTGTAGGTGATCCGTTTAAGGATACTTCAGGTCCATCAATGAATATTCTGATTAAGTTGACCTCTATTGTTTCTTTGATTATTGCTCCACATATCGCAGTTAATAAATCTGGAAGTCATGATGGTCATGGTCACGGGAAATTAGATTCTGGTAAAAAAATTGAAAGAGTAGTTTCATTTAACGAATTCAAGAAATAGCTTAAAGTCTAGCTTTAGTGAATAAACGCAAAGGCCTTGGGATAACCAGGGCCTTTTTTATTTCATGGCGATATCTTCTCTAGTTTTAGAAGTTTGATTCTTTGTTGTTAAGATAAGTTCACGCTCTTGTTTTATATTGTCCACTTTCTTAGCAATAGTTGTTTGGTGTGTACTTTGACCCGATACAATACCAGTAACAATTGCCAAGGCAAAAGTCGTAGCAAGACCAAATTGTTTTAACTGCTTATTAATATATCTCTGTGTCATATTAGACTCCTTAAGTTTGGTGCAATCAAAAGTTAGCACTTATTATGCTGCGCGTCAAATGTCCGTTTGTTAACCTCACCAGTCTATGTACTTTTTACACGGCCCTGGGGGGAAGGAGCTTTATTTTATTTCCCCAAGTTGTTGAAAATACTTGGTTAAACATATATTTAAAACAACTGTTTGAATTATGTGTTTAAATGCGCTATCCTAAGTCAACTAATCTACAAATTTGGAGTTTAGAATGCCGATACTTCGTTGTTATGTTTTGAGAACTCTTAGGTTTAGCGCTTGCTTACTCCTATTTAGTTCTACTTTAACCCATGCAAAAGATTTCGTCTTAACGGAATCAAATTTAGTTAAAATGGCCAGCAAATCTAATCCATCTCTTGATGAGATCCAAGCTATGTTTCTTGAGTCCAGAGTTAATCTGGAGGAGTTTAGAGATAAATTTGGTTTTGAATTTTACACGGGCTATAACAATATACAGACTAAAGAGAGATCAATCATCTCCTTTCAGCCAGTTTTTAACTCCATCAACCAATATAAGCTTGGAGTTAGAAAGAGTACTCAATATGGCCTCGTACTTGACTTACACTCCACAGTTGATTCTCGCTCAGGTAATTCGGAAGCTGGCACCGATTATAAAGATATACATACCACTACTCAAGAGTTTATTGCACAGCTTGATCTTTGGAAGAATTTATTTGGCAGGCTTACAAAAAAACAATTAAGAAACCTCAAAGATATCGCGAAAAAAGATCAAATCCAAAGAGAAATCTCTGTAAAATCATTAGAAATCAATATACGAAAATTATATTGGTCTATCGTTGCAAATGAAGAGAAAATTAAAGTAACTCAAAAATTACTTGATACGGCCTTACTCCAAGTTAAAGATGTAAAAAAACGTTTGGCCAATTCAA
>JBFKKF010000144.1:0-5615 GCA_041631355.1 Bacteriovoracaceae bacterium
AAGATGTTTTTTGAGATTCGTAATTTCAGTATCAATTGAACTAAGCTTTTCTATCTCCTGATTAAACTCACCCAACTCTAAAAGCTCCAATAATTTAAGCCCAAAGCATATCGGTTTTTTAGACTTCATTGCCTCAGATCTCACATAATGAGAGTCAAAATGATCAATATCTAATACTTGAAAACGTTTCACGATCTCGTCGTTTAAATAGTAATCATATAATATATAAAATCTGATTGCCCGTAAGAACCGAACAGGGTCTTTGAAAAAATCCTGAGAACAAGGTTTTAGGTCTTTTTTATAAGTGTCAGCTTCACCACCAAGAGGATCAATTAACTCCCACTCATCCTTAAGAGCGTAAATCATAGCATTGGTAGTAAAATCTCTTCTTTTCGCCCCTAGTGAGAAGTCGCTATCATGAATAAACTTTGCACTAAAATTTGAATGATGAAAGTCGTCTGTATACTCTTCTATCCTTGGGGGGGAAAGCTCAACTGTATAAGGACCAAGTTCTAATCTGCAAACTTCATACTTTAGATTTTCTAGAGGATACTTCTTTTTTACCCTCTTAACTAATTGGTGATACTGAGTTAAGACATCATTTTCTTGCTGTTCAAAACGAATTTCTACATCATAGTCATGGGTATTGGATAAATTTAAAATATAATTTCTTACTGTCCCCCCCACCACGCAAGGGATCGCTCCAAGAGTTTTTAACTCTTCACAAAAAGATTGAAATAAAGGTGAAATATAATCTTTAAAACTCATTCAACGTTTAAATTTTCAACTTCTTTTTGTAAAAAGTTGAACAGGGTATGAATCTTTAGGGACTCTTTAACTTCAGTATGGCAGATAAAGTCAAATTCCGAGCTAGTAAATTCAAATTCACTCCCTAAGGTTCGTACCTTATCCTTAAAAAATGACCTATTAAGCACATGAGTAGGTATAACAGCAATTCCGAGTCCTTCGTTTACTGCCTGAAGAATTTGGCCAAAAGCATTTATGACAATTCTCGGTTTAATATTCCGAGGAAGAGTGCCGTATTTGGCCTTACACCATTGATAAAACAAAGGGTCTCTCTCTTCAAAAAAGATAAGAGGATACTCAACTAGATTTTTTAAAGTCGTATCCTTATCGATATTGAATTTTTCTGATTTTGGTATAACTAAAGTGGCCGTTTCTTTATGTAGTAACATAGATTCGCAGTGAGGTGGAGTTAAAGCTCTTGGTAGTACCAAACAGTCAAGATCTCGGGACTCAAACCCACTTAATAATCGATCTGGATAATCCATTTGCACCTTGATCTCAAGTTCTGGAAAGTGGGAGCTAAACTCAACCATCCGGTGGGCAATCCAAGACTTTCCAATTCCAAATAAAGTCCCAAGACTTACGCCCCCAAGAATTCTATTTTTTTCTTGTTGGATTTCAGTAATAGCATCTTCAAATCGTTTAAAATAATTCTTTCCTAGTTTTGCGAGTTTTTTACCACTCGGAGTCAAAACTAGTTTTTTTCCTTGTCTCGTCACAATATCAAAGCCAACTTTGGCCTCTAGGTTTTTAATATGTTGAGAAACTGCAGATTGAGTAATCCCCAAACTTTCTGCCGCTTGGGACAAACTATCTGCCTGAGTCAATGCTATTAGAATTTGTAATTGAGAGTTTTCAATCATTGCTAAAACCTTGTCATAAAAAAGGGAGGTTATATAACCTCCCTTGATGTATCTATAAGTAAAACTTATATTAAATTTTCTGTTATGACAAGGTGTTTAATATAGCTGATTAAACATCAAGTACGAAATTGCTCCGATTAGGCTTGGTCTAATCGTCGTTTTCCAATTTCTCCTTTCTTGCCTTGATAACTTCTTCTTGGATATTTGAAGGACACTCTTTGTATTCTGCAAATTCCATTGAATAAGTTGCTTTACCAGCAGTACCAGATCTAAGGTCAGTTGAGTATCCAAACATCTCAGATAGTGGAACTTGAGCGTTAACTACAGTTTCCCCACCTGGAGTTGCTTCTGAACCTTGGATTAAACCACGTCTTGAACTTAAGTCACCAATAACAAAACCTTGGTACTCATCAGGAGTTTCAACTTGAACTTGCATGTATGGTTCAAGTAGTACAGCAGATGCTTTCCCAATTGCTTGTCTCATCGCCTGACGAGAAGCAATTCTAAAGGCCATATCGGATGAATCGACATCGTGATACTTACCATCATTTAGATCAACTTCAACATTGATTAATGGGAATGCTGCAAGAGGACCTTTTTCCATAATATCTTCGAAACCTTTTTCACAGGCACCGATATATTCAGAAGGAATCGATCCACCTTTAATATTGTTATTAAATTTAAAGTTTTGATCTTCTCTTTCTTTTTTATCTTCAGTAAGTGGTCTAATTGTTCCGATAACTTGACCAAATTGACCAGAACCACCGGTTTGTTTCTTGTGAAGGTAATCAAAGTTAGCTTCTTGTCTAATAGTTTCTCGGTAGTTAACTTGTGGAGCACCAACTTCAACGTCTGCTTTATACTCTCTTTTTAGTCTTTCTACGTAGATCTCAAGGTGAAGTTCCCCCATACCTGCAATTCTTGTTTCTCCAGATTCTTCATCTGTGAAAACGTGGAAAGTAGGATCTTCTTTTCTAAATCTTGCAAGACCTTTAGACATTTTTGCCTGTTGATCTTTATCTTTTGCTTTAATTGAAAGCTCGATTACTGGGATAGGAATATGCATTCCCTCACAAGAAAGATCTAGAAGGTTATCATCTGCTACAAAGGTATCCCCTGAAGCACAATCAACACCAACCATCGCGATAATATCACCAGCACCAGCAGTATCAATATTTTCTCTATCATTTGAGTTCATTCTAACCATTCTACCAATACGAACTTTTTTCTTTTCACGAGTATTATAGATTGTATCACCTTTATTTAACTTACCTTGGTAAATTCTAGTGTATGTAAGTTGCCCAAATTGCTCATCAGTAATTTTAAAGGCCATACATACTAGTGGTTTATTAAAGTCTGGTTCAAGGGTAATTTTTTTCTCGCCTTCTTTGGTTTCTTGAATAGCAGTTGGTTTTGCACATGAAACTGGAGAAGGTAAATATCTAGCAACAGCATTTAAAAGTGGTTGTACCCCTTTATTCTTAAATGCAGATCCCATAAATACCGGAGTAAGCTCTAACGAGTTAACACCAGCTCTAATACATTTATGAAGCTCTTCCTCAGTTGGCTCCTCACCTTCTAAGTACTTTTCCATAATATCATCATCAAAAGCTGCTACATTATCGATCATCTCAGCTCTTTTTTCTTCCATTAAGTCAACAAGCTCAGCTGGACAATCTTCAATTCTTACGTTCTCACCATTGTCACCATCAAAATACATCGCTTGCTTCGTAACAAGATCAACTACACCAGCAAAGTTTTCTTCTGCACCAATAGGAATTTGCATAAGAACTGCATTATGACCTAATTTTTCTCTTAGTTCATTTGCTCCTTTATCAGCTCCAGCTCCCATTCTGTCCATTTTGTTAAGGAAAGCTAGTCTAGGAACTTTATATCTTTTCATTTGTCTATCTACAGTGATTGATTGAGCTTGAACCCCAGAAACTGAACAAAGAATAAGAATAGCGCCATCAAGAACTCTTAGAGATCTCTCAACCTCAACGGTAAAGTCAACGTGGCCCGGAGTATCGATAATATTGATCTTGATTGACTTACCATCACCCTCTGCATATGTGATACCTTGCTTGTCAAATCCATGCCAATGAACAGTAGTAGCGGCTGAGGTAATTGTAATACCTTTTTCTTTTTCTAACTCCATGTGGTCCATCTTGGCTCCATCACCACCACCACGAACATCTTCGATTTTGTGAATCATATCACAGTAAAAAAGGATCCTTTCAGTCAGGGTCGTCTTTCCCGAGTCAATATGGGCCGAAATCCCAATATTTCTCGTCTTTGGTAAGTTTTTCATTTTAGCTCCAAATGATAATAATCTAACGATAATTTTAGTGGGAATATTAGGTAAAAAATTGATAAGAGTCAATTTTTTGTTGCAAAATATTAAGGATTTAAATATAAATGCTGAATGGCGCAACGTGATTTAACCAAAGAACAACTGTACGAAGGTGTGAAGTCTCTAATCGAGTGTGATTCTAGGCATATCCATCTTCCTCAACAAAAACTCTACACCCTGTACTCATTGGCTTTCAACTATTTTCTTTATCAATCAGGTCAAAACCCTGGCCACTATATTATTAGAATTGAAGATAGTTACCTCTTAGAAAAGCTAATAAGAAAAGCTAAGGATCAATCCTCTAGAAAGTTTCTGCAGAAAATGGCCTTACCCAGAAAATTAAAATATGGAAATGCCATGTTTCACGTGGATTTTTTTAATTTTTCCACTTGGGCCAATACCAATGAGCTACCTCATGAGAAAATTAAAGGTGCCCTTATCGTTAAAAATGCGACTAAGTCTCCTATTTCTGCAGATGCACCTGATGTTGAAGATGAAGCTTCTCAGTCAGCTCTAGCAAATCTACCAAAGAATTATTACTTAGAATCTCTTAAAGAGTTTGTCCCAAAAACCATCACGATTGCTTACGAAGAAGAGTATGAAGGTTTGGAAAAAATAAGCTTTCCTTTTATTAAGGATGAACCTAACGAAAAACGTTTAAAAGGCGTAAGTATCGCTGCCGATATAAATGTTGATGATATTGAATACTAATGTGTCTGGCATAGTGGAGCAAACTTTAACTGTCTAACTACTTTTTTAAGTTTTGCCTCTTCACTTAGATCCTCAAGCTTATCTCCCTTGAAAGATTTTTCTGTAAAGCTAATATCTTGATCAATTCCATACCCTGATACGGTCATATCAGTTACGTAATCAACATTATAAAATCTATCCATTCCTTTAATAACAGCGTCAAATAAACTCTTTGCCTCAGTGGTATCACGAAGATATTTTCTAAAATCTACACTGAACTCAATACCTATCACTTGTTCATTTCTATATTCATAACCATTACTTGTTTCTGTTACAACTAGCTCCGAGGCATTAGACATTTTATAACCTCGTTTAGAGATGAGTGAAGTGAGGGTTTTAATATCCATTTTAATAGGTAATCTTACCAATTCTAGTTCACAATTATGGTGTTTGTACCTCGTTACTCTATCTGGATTTGGATCAAAAAATGCATTGGCAGAAAATGATACAATAATCAAACTAAGTACTAATAATAACGATTTCATAACGAAAAACTCCTAAATTATATTTACTCTATCATCTCAAAAATAATCATGTTTTGGCAGTGGCCTTGAAGTTTCTACCCAGTACTGTCAATCATTTATACAATTTAATCGTTTAGCTCAAGACGAAGTCTCATATAGATTGCTGGCCCAATATGCTCAAAATCTTGAAAAAATGTCTCTACATCAATATCAGGCCCAGCTCCGATAAATAACTCGGAATTTCCACCTTTTGGATTATCTAATAGGTTTACTCCTGCAGTATAAATAAAAGTAGTGCTCATTTGACCGTCTATAAATACGTCTTTTGGTAAACCTCTCACTTCCACCCAATCACTTAAAGAATTATCATAAACTTCT
>JBFKKF010000145.1:0-5569 GCA_041631355.1 Bacteriovoracaceae bacterium
CTTATCCATATCCCTAAACTGCTGCACCAGTGAAAGATACTCTCGAGGTAATTTGCTTGATAGTTGAAGATAAAAAATATAGTTCTCGCCAGTTAATTTCATAATTAACCAATCGGAGACTCCTAGAAACACATTGAGATGTTCTCTTTTTTACGACAATTCTGGCAAGAATTTCCTAAGAATAATCGTCCATCCGTGGACTCTTATGCCCTTCCTTAGGCACGTTTTACTGAGCAAAACATATGCCAAGATAAATCGTTGAAATTATGTCTTTGACGTTGACTCTTTGGCACTAATAAATATACAAAGGGGAGCATTTCGCTCCCCTTTGTATGAATTCATAAATTTAGGGTTCACTCAGTTCACGAGATTGAACTTACATCATTCCTGGCATGCCCATTCCGCCCATGCCACCTGCTGGCATTGCTGGTGCATCGTCTTTACTTGGAAGGTCTGCAATCATTGTTTCAGTTGTTAACATTAACCCAGATACTGAAGCTGCATTTTGAAGTGCAGATCTAGTAACCTTAGTTGGGTCAATAATTCCGGCCTTAACTAGGTCTTCGAATTTATCATCTCTTGCATTGTATCCGTAAGAGAAGTCTTTCTTTGATCTGACATCATTAACGATAACAGAAGCTTCTTTACCAGCGTTAGTAGAGATTTGTCTAAGTGGTTCTTCAATTGCTCTTCTAACAATTCTTACACCAAACTCATACTCTTCATTATCAGTTGTGAAGTCATCTAGTGCTTGAGTTGCATGAGCAAGGGCTGCACCACCACCAACGATGATTCCCTCTTCAACGGCAGCTCTCGTAGCATTAAGAGCATCTTCAACTCTATCTTTTTTCTCTTTCATCTCTGCTTCAGTTGGAGCACCAACATAAAGAACAGCAACACCACCGGCAAGCTTAGCAAGTCTCTCTTGAAGCTTTTCTTTATCGTAATCAGAGCTTGTTTCAGCAATCTGCGCCTTGATAGCATTCACTCTATCGTCAACAGCAGCTTGTTCACCTGCTCCGTCAACGATTGTCGTATTTTCTTTATCAATCGTAATTTTCTTAGCTGTTCCTAAGTGAGTTAACTCAGCTGTCTCTAAGCTCATTCCAAGTTCTTCAGAAATCACTGTACCACCAGTAAGAATGGCAATATCTTTTAGCATTTCTTTTCTTCTATCACCAAAACCTGGAGCTTTAACTGCTGCGACATTTAAAGTTCCTCTTAGCTTATTCACAACAAGAGTTGTTAGTGCTTCACCTTCAACATCTTCAGCAATGATTAAAAGCGGCTTCGAAGTCTGAACTGATTTCTCAAGAATCGGTAAAAGCTCCTTCATTGAAGAAATCTTTTTATCAGTAATTAAAATATTTGGGCTTTCGAAGTTTACAACCATTTTTTCTGTATTCGTAACGAAGTATGGAGAAAGATATCCTCTATCAAACTGCATCCCCTCTACAACTTCAGAATAAGTATCTGCTGTTTTTGACTCTTCAATAGTAATAACACCTTCTTTACCAACTTTTTCCATAGCTTCAGCAATCATATTTCCAATCTCATTGTCATTATTTGCTGAAATGGACCCAACTTGAGCAATCTCTTCATTAGTTGCAATACCTTTAGAGTGCTCTTTTAAGTAAGTGATTACTCTTTCAGTCGCAAGATCAATACCTTTTTTAAGATCCATTGGGTTGTGTCCAGCCGCTACTAGTTTTGCTCCTTCTCTATAGATTGCTTGAGCTAAAACAGTTGCAGTTGTTGTTCCATCCCCTGCATCTTCATTTGTCTTTTGAGCAACTTCTTTTACAAGTTGCGCTCCCATATTTTCAAAAGCATTTTCTAATTCAATCTCTTTCGCCACTGTCACACCATCTTTAGTGATATGAGGTGCGCCGAAGGATTTTTGAATTACGACATTTCTTCCTTTTGGCCCTAGTGTAACTTTAACTGCATCCGCTAGTGAATTAACACCGCTTAAGATTAAGTTTCTTGCGCTTTCTGAATATTTTAATTCTTTTGCTGACATATTTTACTCCTCAGTATTTAAAATTTATTTATTGTACAATTCCTAAGATTTTTTCTTCTTTCATAACCAAAAACTCTTGGCCATCAACTTTAACTTCTGTTCCTCCCCATTTTTCGAAAAGAACTTTGTCACCCACTTTCACCTCAAGAGCTCTGAAGCTACCATCTTGATTTCTATAACCTGGGCCAACCGCAACAATTTCACCCTCACTTGGCTTTTCTTTTGAATTATCAGGAATGATAATTCCACTAGCTGTTTTGTTTTCTTCCTCAAGTCTTCTAACTAAAACTCGATCTTGTAAAGGTTTCATGCTCATAAAAACTCTCCTATTATAAGTCATTAAAAAGTTGTATACATTTAGAACGATAACAATCTAATATCGAATGGATCAGTGTCAAGGGTAAAGCCTAAAAAAAAGTGAAAACAGGCCTAAATAAATGACTTTGAGCTGATTTAAAAAGCGATTACATGGCGCAACAAGAAAAAAAGACCATTGAATCCCTAAAAATAAAAATTCAGCGCTGGATTTATGGTCTTAATCTAGATGCGGATACCGTCTTTTTTGCACTGACACTTTTAGTTGGATTTGGCTCAGGACTCTTGGCCGTATTTATGAAACAGTCCATCCATTTTATTGTTGGGCTATGCGAAACTACTAAATCCCCAAGCTTTGAGTCAACAATTCTGGGTCTAACCTTCGTTTTAGTCTCAATATTTTTAACCTTAAGATACTTTCCGAGTAGTGGTGGTTCTGGTATCCCTAACCTGAAATTGGCCCTCGTTGCTCACAACGGTAGAATATATTTCAAAGAATGGTTTTCCAAACTTATCGTCTCTATTCTTTCTCTCAGTTCAGGAATGGTTTTGGGACGAGAGGGTCCGACTGTCTCTATTACTGCTGGTCTGGGCTCATCTCTAGGGCGATTATTTTCCCTATCTCAAAGTAAAATAAAATCATTGGTTGCTGTCGGGACTGCCGGTGGACTAGCCGCCGCCTTCAACACCCCCATCGCGGCCGTAATATTCACATTAGAAGAAGTGGTTGGAAACCTAAATGCCAAAGTATTAGGTCCAATCGTTATTGCTGCCGTTACCGCCTCGGTTACTGGTCATGCCCTTCATGGTGGTGAATCCATGTTCACCATTTTAAAGTATAAATTAGATAAACCAGATCAACTTCCCTACTTTATTGTTGTTGGACTAGCTTGTGCCTTTATTGGCCCCTTATGGGTAAAATTTTTGCTACTGTATCGCTCATTTGCGAAAAAATACCTTTTTAAGTACAGAGTCTTCTTAGTCTTTTTTAGCTTTCTTGCACTAACTTCCCTTGCTTATATCACCCCTATGGTACTAGGTAGTGGAGAGCATATTATTAACTTGGCACTTCACTCAAAACTTGGAGCAATTCAGCTGGTTGCATTTTTACTGATTGTTAAATTTATTATGACAACTGTATTTTACTCAACCGGAATTTCGGGTGGATTATTTATGCCCGTACTATATATGGGGGCTATGACAGGAGCTCTCATTGGACTTCTTGCCAGTTATGCTTCATTAGACTCACTGGCCGTAGGCGCATATGCCTTAGTGGGAATGGGAGCATTCTTTGCTTCCGTTATTCGGGCACCTTTTACTTCAATTATTATGATTTTTGAACTAACTCAAGACTATAGAGTGATCCTACCTTTAATGCTTGCTAATATCACCTCGTACTTAGTCTCTCAAAGATTTAGTAGTGGTTCAGTCTATGAACAGATTTCTGAACAAGACGGAGTCCATTTACCTCAAAAAGAAGATAATGAAGTACTTGATCAGATGACTGTACTTGAAGCCATGGTCACTGACGTAGATACCCTAAATCACGAATTAAAGATTAAGGATGCTCTTACTTATATACGAAAGTCTGACTTTTCAGGATTTCCTGTTATGAGAAATGGATTCATCTACGGAGTTACATCCGTTCCTGATATTGGTAAAGCTTATGCCCGAGGAGAAGGTGAAAGTTTAGTGAGCTCAATCGCAGTCAAAAAAATCTATAATATTTATCCCGATCAATCACTTCTTCTTGCGTTTCATTATCTAAAAAAATATCGAGTTTCAAGATTATTAGTCGTCTCCAGACTCAATGATAAAAGGTTATTAGGTATCATTACCGCCGAAGATATCGTGAACCGCTTTGGATACCATATTCAAGATGAAACCGAGTCTATAAAAATAGATGAATACTTAGAAAAACAACACCCTGAGTCCTCTACCACCAACTAAACAAATCAACTATTTTATTTATTAAATGATCTTCATATTTGTCCGATAGGTCTTGCACAAGGATAGATATGAAAAAGATAATGAGTGCAAACTTATTTACCCTGCTAGCAATATTTAGTTCATGTGGTAAGGAAGTTAAAAATTCTGGTACAAGTCTCACGGTTCAAAGAGCTGAGCTAACTGCAAGTACTATATCCCTTAACGTTTCCAGTGACGCAAGTTCAGCACTCGTTCGTGTCCCACAAGATGCCTGGGTAAGAATTCCGGAAACACTTAAGAGTCAAAACCTAGAAGCTTCTTATTTTGGTAAGCTATATTTCAATACTAATATCCAGAGTGAGTATGGCATGTATTGTGTCTATAAACCTACTTCAAATGCTTTTCAATTTGAAGGCTGCTATGAAGACGTCGACCAGGATGGAATACCTGATTTGATCAGCTACTTCCCAGGGGAAGAAGTCGCCATAGACGAAAATAATTTTATTAAATTAGAAATCATCTCAGAAGAGACTCTTTCTCATCCTAATATTCGCGCAGATATCGAAGTAGACTGGCTTTAAAACTTAAACAACTTGAAATTTTTTCCCTCAAGACCTAGTGTTTGCTGTTAGTAAACATAAGACTTAAAATGGAAGTATCTCTAATTAGGAATATTTCCATGCGAATTACTAAAGTACTTTTTCATCTTTGTTTCTGGCTGATCTCTGTTGGGAGTTTTGCAAACACCTACAAGTGTACTCTTCCCAAGAACCAAGTGCTCACCATTGGTTGTACTTATGACTGTGGATTCTTTAATAAATTTGCAATCAGATGGTATGCAGATAATCTAAATTATCAAGTGAGCTTCATCGAAAATCTTAATGTAAAAAACTTCACTCCAAGTACGGAGCTTGATGCAGTGATTATACCGGGTGGAGTGGATATTGATCCAGAATGGTATATGAACCACGCAAGCTCGGATATCAGAAATAAGATAGAAGAAGTTAAACATTTAACTAATTATACAGAAATAGGAAAAACAAGAGATCAATTTGAATTTAACTTTCTGGCCAAGCAATTGAAAAATCCAAGCCTACAAAATCAACCCATTCTCGGAATTTGTAGAGGGATGCAATTGCTAGCTGCCTCACAGGGTATCCCCCTCTATATTGACTTAAAACAAGAGCTTGGAATTGAAAATCGAAAATATACCATCGATACTATTTCCACCACTAAAAAAGAGTCTGTAATTTCACGCATAATTGCATCTGAAAAATTTAGTGCAGTTGAGTTACACCATCA
>JBFKKF010000146.1:0-5568 GCA_041631355.1 Bacteriovoracaceae bacterium
ACCCAACAATTAGTTAAAAACTTATTTTTATCAAATGAGAAAAAAATCTCTAGAAAGATAAAAGAGATGGTCTATGCACTCTATATAGAAAACATAATGAGCAAAGAAAAAATTGTTGAGCTATATCTAAATGAAGTTTTTTGGGGAAGCTTTAATGGTATCTATCTAAAAGGTCACTATGCAGCCTCTCTTGCGTACTTCAATAAAAGTCCAGAGGAGTTAAGTGAGTATGAAGCAACAAGTCTAATAAGTTTACTAAAGGGCCCAAATTATTACCGACCTAGCTTGGAGAATACAAGACTAAGAAATAGAGTGAATGCAGTATTCAAACGACTAAAAAGCATTGGAGTTTTTACTAAGCAAGAAGGTAGCTACTGGGATGATAATGAGTGGAATCGTTATATTTCAGACTACGTAAAACGGTTAGGGGAGCAAAACTTTAATGGATATTATGAGCTTTCAAAAAATACAGAGATTGAACTATCAGCATTTGAAAAACTAGTATTGTTTAATGCCATTGATAAAGTCAAGGAAGCAAGGAAAAAACAAACCAAAGAAGCTGATATTGCAGTTAAGGTATTTATTGCTAACAAAGAATGTATAAGCTTTGATTGTGCACATGCATTTTCTTACTATTCAAAAATTCAAAGAGAAAAGCGAGCAGTTATTACGGGTTAATTTCATCAAGTTGGAAGTCTACTAAAGCCTGTGGTGTATGATACTTTTATTGATTTGGGAAAAGAGTTTAACGACCTGGTATCAACAGCACCGCTGACTCTCAATTTAAAATCGGGCCCATGGTCACCCAAGGACTATTCCAAGGCGAAACAAGATAAAATAACATTGAAACAAGCGCTACAAAAGTCAAAAAATATCCCACTGATAAGAGTCGCAAAAGAGATCGGTTTTGAAAAATTAGAAGAGCAGTTAGGCCCTAGGATTCCCCACTTGAGGCGTCCTTTAGCAGAATACCCATCACAATTATTAGGTGCGATTGAGCTTTCTTTAGAAGAAGTATTTCTAGTATATAAAGAATTCATTGATAGAAAATGTGAAGAAATCCGCACAGGAGCTAGAGAGTTTGAAAATAGCTCTTTGTATTTTATGAGTATGGCCGACAAAACGACGATTTCTAGGCTCGCTGCAGGTGCATTGCGTAATGCTAATGTATTTGGGAAAACTGGAACAAGTAATAACGGACTTGATAATTGGTACTTTGCATTTGATGGCAATAATTATTATGTCATTTGGTTTGGGGTTGACTCAAAGCGAGATGGGGTGAATATGAGAGTCTCGGGAGCTAGCACAGCATTTCTTATATTTCAGGATTTTATGAATAAACGCGGTAAGCAGATCTCAGAAATAATGTGTGAATAGTCTGTAATTATTAAGGAAAGTGAAGAATTTATACTTGCCAAAACTTGGTCTCAAAAGTATATTTTGAAGCATTGTAATCATTGTAGGGGTGTCGTCAAGTGGTAAGACATCAGATTTTGATTCTGACATGCGCTGGTTCGATCCCAGCCACCCCTGCCACTTCTTGGAGTCCCTATGCGACGAATAGTTTTAGTCTCCGGAACCTCTAATAAGCCATTAGCTTCCAAAATATCCGAATTTCTAGATGTTCCACTTGTAGATCCTCAAATTAGAAGATTTGCAAACGGTGAAATTTTCTGTGAAATAGAAAAAAATGTTCGTGGCGCCGACGTCTTTATTGTGCAAACCACTTCGAGCCCAGTAAATGATAATTTAATGGAATTACTAATCATGATAGATGCTCTTAAGCGAGCTTCTGCTGACTCCATTACCGCGGTGGTTCCTCATTATGGCTATTCAAGACAAGATAGAAAGGCCAGTCCAAGAACACCGATATCAGCTAAGTTGGTAGCAGATTTATTAACAGTTGCCGGTGCAAGTAGGGTTGTAACTATGGACTTACATGCAGGGCAGATTCAAGGATTTTTTAATATTCCTTTTGATAATATATATGCATCACCTGTACTCATTAAATATATAAAAGATAATATTTCTCTAGATAATTTAATTTTGGTTTCCCCAGATGCTGGAGGAGTGGAGAGGGTGCGTTGGTATGCTAAACGATTAGAGCGAGATATCGCCATGATTGATAAGCGAAGAACGGGGCCAAATGTCGCTAAGGCCATGAATATTGTTGGTGACGTAAAAGGTAAAGACTGTGTTATTGTGGATGATATGATCGATACCGCTGGTACTTTAGTTGAAGCAGCTAAAACGTTAAAGAAGTTTGGTGCTCAAAGGATATACTCATTTGCAACCCACGGAGTGTTTAGTCCTCCAGCGGCGGAAAGAATTGATGAGTGTGATGAGCTAGAGGCAGTGGTTATAACGGATACAATACCTCTTACTCCAGAGTTGAAAAAAGTCAAAAAAATTAAAGTTCTTTCAACTGCAGATATCTTATCTAAAGCTATTCATAGAACCTTCAACCACGACTCTGTAAGTTCTTTATTTAATTAGTTATGATCAAGTTAATTGTAGGTGTAGGAAATCCCGGTTTAGAATATGAATTAACAAGGCATAATGTTGCCTGGATCTTTCTCGATGGCTACTCTCATATTCGATCAAATACTTGGAAAGAAAAATTTAAAGGCCACTACACTGACTTTAGTTTTAAAGGTTCCAAGGTTTATGTACTTAAGCCACAAACATATATGAACCTCAGTGGTGAAAGTGTTCAGCCTCTTTGTCAGTTTTTCAAAATCTTACCTGAAGAGATTCTTGTAATACAAGATGAAATTGATTTAGCTTTTGGACAAATTCATTTTAAGAAGGGCGGTGGTCTTGCCGGCCATAATGGCTTGAAATCTATTGCAAAACATGTTGGAAGTGATGGATTTTATCGTATGAGAATCGGAGTTGGGCGCCCACAACACGGAAGTGTATCAAGCTGGGTATTGTCAAAGTTTCCTGCTTCCATGGACACAGAATTAAATATTGTTATGGAAAAAGCTGGGGAAGCACTAGATACATTATTAGAAAGTGGTTTTAAAAAAGCATCAAATTTGTACAATAAAAAAAATTTACTGGAGTTAAACTAAATTTTTAGTTATAAGCGAATATAATACTTTTACCAATGGATTAGAATATGTCTTTAAATGTCGGCATTGTTGGATTACCAAACGTAGGAAAGTCCACAATATTTCAAGCAATAACAAGTGCTCCTGCGGAAGCAGCTAATTATCCTTTTTGTACTATTGAGCCTAATGTAGGTATCGTACAGGTACCAGATCCTAGAATGGATAAAATTACAGGATTCGTTCAACCACAAAAAGTAATTCCTGCCATTATGGAATTTGTAGATATTGCTGGTTTAGTTTCTGGAGCGTCTAAGGGAGAGGGTCTGGGTAATCAGTTCCTGGGACATATTAGACAAGTTAGTGCCATCGCCCACGTTGTAAGATGTTTTGAAGATACAGATGTAGTTCACGTTGCAGGTCAAGTAGATCCTCTAAGTGATATTGAGGTTATTAATATTGAATTAGCTTTAGCCGACTTAGAAACAGTTGAAAAGAGAATTAATAATCTTGGTAAAATGCTAAAGTCTCATGATAAAAAAGTAAAGTCTCAGGCCTTAATTGCACAACCAGTATTAGATAAATTAAAGGTTGCTCTTGCAGATGGTATTGCGGCCAGATCTGTTGGTTTAGATGCAGAGGAAGTGGAAGCAATTAAAGATCTACACCTAATTACACTGAAGGATATGTTATACGTATGTAATGTCGATGAGGATTCGATCGAAGAAGATAATGAATACGTACAAAAGGTTAAAGAATACGCCAAAAAAGATAACGCAAAAGTAATTAAAATTTGTGGGAAACTTGAATCAGAAATCGCTCAACTTGAGACCATGGAAGAAAAAAGAGAATTTTTAGCGGATATGGGCCTAGAAGAATCAGGCTTAGATATTCTTGTCAAAGCGGGATACGAGTTACTTGGATTAAAAACTTATTTTACCGCTGGGGAAAAAGAAGTAAGGGCATGGACCTTTCAAGATGGGATGAAAGCACCTGAGTGTGCAGGAATTATCCATACTGACTTCGAGAAAGGTTTTATAAAGGCCGAAGTCTATCACTGTACGGATCTTTTCGAGTATCAGTCAGAAGCTAAGCTTAAAGAAGCTGGTAAGTTTCGCATCGAAGGAAAAGAATACGTTGTCAAAGACGGTGATGTTATGCACTTTAGATTTAATGTTTAACTATTAAATCCCAAATGAAGATCGTAGAGCTTATTTAGATCAGTCGGATCATTAATATTTTTTTCTAATAACATCTTATAGAAAAAGATATTCCTAAATATTAACTTCACATATTTCCGTGTTTCATTATATGGAATATTTTCTATATTCCTTAGAATTGAATCGCTATTTAAATAATCCTCTTGCCAACGATCTACACGACTTTCACCAGCGTTGTATGCAGCGAGTGAGTAAACTAGATTATTGTCATATTTATCCATTAGGTTTTTAAAGTACTTAGTTCCGATAGTGATATTTATATTAGGATTGTAGAGGTGTTTGTTTTTTAATTTTCTTTTAAACTGTCTTGCGGTTGCTGGCATAAGTTGCATTAAACCTCGAGCACCAACATGTGACCTTGCATTTTTATTAAATCCGGACTCTTGTCGAATCAAGGATAGAGCAATAATAGGGTCAAAGTAACCACTCTTTTTAGTTACTTGCTGAAGGTATGGTCTTGGATATAGCAATTGCAAGGTATTTTTTGAGACCTTTAGAGAATGATTATTAATAGATTTATAAAGAAGCTTAAAGCTCTCAAGGTAGAGCTGTTCTTTTGAGAGGTAGAATGCAGTAGTTAAAATATTAGTAGATGAATCTTCAATAGGTAATGTTTGAAAATAACCAACTTCAGCATTAAAAAACTTATTAAGGAAGACTTTATTCCACAAAATAGCTCTTTTAATATGATTAACCTGAAGATTTTTACTGGCAATCTTTCGAATTTGAGTGCTATGTAAATTTTCGTAATATATATCTTCTGTGTTTTTATGTCCTGACTCACTTAGGACTTTAGAGGATGTTATTGCATAATAACTTAGTGGGTTGTACTTAATCACATTTTTGAATTGCTCAGAAGCTAGTTTATCCTGACCAATTTTTTTATAAGTATGTCCGAGCCAAAATTGAAGCTTAGAGTTTTGAGTGATATCAAGTTTTTTATCTTGTATTGTTTTATTAGTCACCGCCAGTGCTTTTTTATATTTATTTTCAGCTATATATGTCCACATAACTTCAAAAGTTGCGTCTAAAAGATATTTACTCTTATCTTGTTGCATAAGCTCAAAACATCTTCTTGCTTGTGAGTAGAGTTTTCTTCGACTCAGTGATTTACCAAAGGAAAGAAACCGAGCAAGTGATCGCCTCTTGGCGTGCAATGATTTAGTTTTATAATAAAAATTAAAGATCTCATCCAGGGACTTACTAATTTGCTCAGGGCCTTGAAACTTATCTTCGTCGTAATGATCGAGAAAATCATTATGCAATTTTTTAAGCTCTCTATAGAAGACATACTC
>JBFKKF010000147.1:0-5551 GCA_041631355.1 Bacteriovoracaceae bacterium
AAACTCTCGCTTAAAAGCTTAGTGTACTCTACGCCATCATCAATAACAGCTTCAACTCCAAAAAACTCTTCATGGTATAGGGGGGCATAAGTTATCGCCCAGTCATGTCTGTGGAATCGATTTAATCGTCCTACACCAATTAAGTAGCGTCCGATTTTTAAAGTTGAGCCATCAATAAGACGACTACTAAATAAATAAGCTTCGTGAACCTCAATATGGGGCTCTTCAGTGGAAGTCGGCTCGTTATGAATAACCCAAGTCAATTGTCCTTCCCAGGTTTGATCTATTTGAGAATAAGCGGCAAACTCAAATTCTCTTACTGTGAAATCTGAATTTAGCTCACTTTCAGAATTTGTCTCTCCTACAAGGTCTGCACCTGCAAACCAATTAATTAATTGTAAATTCTGTGCCCAAACCAAATTAGGAATAAATAAAACTAAAAACAAAATACTTTTCAAAACCAACTCCTTAAATTTCAAATACTCTTATTATGCTATCCATTAGCTATGGTCAAGAAACCCTCTTTTTTGCGCTGCAGGAGATTGGGCAATTTTTCTTTAACAATTCAGTATTTTTTGTTAGATTTTTATATCTCAATCAAATAAAAAAAGTGAGTTTATAATGGGAAGAAAATCAGCAAAAATTGCTCAAAAAAAAGGTGCAGCTGACAAGCTTAGAAGCCAAATTTATACCAAGGCCCTCCACGACGTAGCAGCTGCTGCCAAAAGTGGCGGTGGTGACCCCGAAACAAACTTTTTACTTAAAATTGCCCTTGAGCGTTGTAAGAAATTTAATGTTCCCAAAGACAATATCGATCGTGCCATTAAGAGAGGCACCGGAGGTGATAACGAAGGCTATGAAGACATCACATATGAAGGCTATGGTCCTGGTGGAGTCGGTGTATTCGTAGAGGCATCTACCAACAATGTAACTAGAACAGTGGCCAATGTGCGAAGCTATTTTAATAAAACTGGTGGCTCATTAGGAACGAGTGGGTGTTTACAATTTATCTTTGATAGAAAAGCCGTATTCACGATCCCTGAAGGAGATCTAAACGAGGATGACTTCACTTTAGAGATGATTGATGTTGGAGCAGAAGATATTACATTAGAAGAGAATCTCTACGAGGTTATTGGCCCTATGGAGTCTTTTGGGGAAATTCAAAAGAAACTACAAGAATTGGAAGTTACACCTGACGAGGCCGGGTTAGAGAGGATTCCAAATAATTATAAAGAAGTTACGGACGAAGAAACTCGTGCTCAACTTGATAAATTAATTGATATGCTTGAATCTGATGAGGATGTTGTAAGTGTTTACCATAATATCCAGGAAGATGAATAATTATTGCTTGTATTTCTTGGCCAATGCTTCTAGTTCATGAACTCTTTTTTTCTCCATAGCTTCTAGCTCTTGCTTTTGTCTTTCATGTTGTTTTTTGAGTTGTTTTTTTCGAATTTGAAAGGCGAGCTTAGTATACTTAATTCTAAAGCCCATGAGCATGTAATGGCACATATTCGCTTCTTTTTTGGTAAGTTTTTTGTTTTTTAATTCCTTTTCACCGTTAGTATTTATAACAAATGATGCATACTCACCTGAGCACTGTCCGCTTTTCTGCTCAATATAGCTTTCGGCCATCTCTCCTATCTCTTCCAATTGATCCAAATAATCCTCTGACTCGTTGGCCACCACTTGCTCAAGTTTAGAGACAATTTCATCTTCTGAATATTCTTGAGCATACCCTCCTTTCATACTTGATACGAATACTAGAGAGATAATTATAAAGTATAACCTAAACAAAATACTGCCTCCACTTTCCTTCAAAGTCTTTTTCATTAGTTAACAGACTCTTTAATTTCTGATGAACTAAACAGACTGGTAGCCCCACTACATTTGAGTAACTACCCTGTACATTTTTTATAAAGGATAATGCCTTACCTTGAATGCCATAGGCTCCTGCTTTATCTAGAGACTCTCCAGTCGCTAAATAGTGGGTTAACATATCTTCAGAAATCTTATCAAAGCTCACCTGAGTTTCTCCATAAAAAACTTCATCAATACTATCCGCATAAAATGATACTCCCGTTAATACCGTATGGGTTTTATCGCTTAAAAAACGAAGCATTTTCTTCGCTTCATCCTGATTTTGTGGCTTTCCTAGAACTTCATTTTTATACACAACCAATGTGTCAGCACCAAGTACAAATGGATTTATCACATTCGTTTTTTCAAACACGTCCATGGCCTTTTGTCTCGCCAAATCCATTACCATCTTTTCAACGTCTGTCTGTGTAGAATTTTCTTCAATATCAGAGGTTTCAATCGAGTGATTAAGATAAAGACTTTGAATTAGCTCTCTTCTTCTCGGTGAAGCACTTCCAAGTACAAAATTGTATTTTTTATTTACCATACCTTCTTGCCCACATTAAATATTGCGTGTCTGACATTTCTCTTACGATCTTCATCTCTTTAGAGTTTAAACGTTTTAAACCATCATAATACCTTTTCATAACCCGCTTATAATCTTCAACTCCAAACTGTGTCTTTCCATCAGATTCAAAGTATTTCTTTAGCATTTTTAGATGAGTGGTTTCAACCCTTCTCACATAACGTTGCACGAATTGATATCTTCTTTCCATCTCATTCTCAGATAACTCATCCCAAAGCCTATAGCCAGTCATTGAAGCAAATTGTTTAAAATCAGTATCTGTCTCAAAGATGGGCTTAAACATTTTTTGGAGTAAAAATTCCCTCGCAAGGTGAATGGTAGGAATCCTCTTTGTAAAATTTTCTACTGCAGAAAAAACCTTTATTCCATCTGTGTACTCTGATAACTCAAGACCATTAGAGCTCATTTGATACCACTTATCAGAAACTGCTTTCTGACTTTCTTTGTTATTATACCCTCTAAATAGGATATCTACATGTGAGTCTTCCATCACGCTAGACTGTCCACTAATTTTATTGGAATACTTAAAATGTGCTGTATGATTAATATAGTAAGATAACTCGATATTGGCATTATGTCCCGATAGACTTAAATTTGGAGTGTAAATATAAAAACGATTGATTTTGTTTTCACTAAACTCATTGTTTAACTTAATCAGCTCATTTAATTTTTCGTACTGTGATTGATGGCCGGGATTATGAGCAATATCGAAAACTAACCTCTCTTTCCCCTTCATTTTTCGATACTCTTGGATCATAAAGTATTGCCGATTTGCTCTTACCAGCTCCAACGGATAAAAACCAAGATCCGTTTCTGATTTATCCTGAACCTCAAAAACTTGTTGGTTTCTATTTTCATAATGAATATGACCCTGGTTTAGCTTCACGATACTAAAAATTTCTTTTTTAGAAATATTTATCTCTATCAGTGAAACCGATGATTTCGCAGACATGCGTAAGAGTGAACCATCCGCCATGACAACCCATAAAGCAGAATCATCCTCAGTGATAACTTCATCTCCTTCATAAATATTGGAATTATACTCTATGGGATTTTTTGTGACACCACGATATTGCCAACACAAACCTATGCATTTTAAAACTTTCCCTATCCGCTCTTTATACTCTGTTTCACGAAATTTTAATGTCCAATCCTGATCTGAGTCTTTTATGGCCCTGTGCTTCATCCAAGTACTCAAATCCAACCACTCTTCTGATTTAACTTTATTCCACCGAATCATATTTCTGGGGCGATTTTTGAATACAACATCGTCCCTATCTAATTCCGCAGGGTTAATGCTCCATGACGAATCATCTGTACTTCCTCCAGCTGGAGTCACTCCATGCTCTTTCATCAAGGCTTTATCAACCTCATCAAGAGCAAATGCATTAAGCACCAATCCAACGAGTAAAAAAGCAAAAATTATTTTCATATCCTTCTTATCGTCCGTGTAATTTTAATTGTTTACTATTCAAAGGAAAGTTCTTTTGGTATGTTTTTCAGGCAATTTTTACCCAAGTATTTGAGGAGATCAATCCAATGTCTAACGAATCGCAAAGCAGTGAAAACTTTTCTTTTGTTGAGGCAGAGAAACAAGTATTAGCTTTTTGGAACGAAAATAAAATTTTTCAAAAATCACTAGATAAAACCAGTAGTAAGGAGCCCTACATATTCTATGATGGACCTCCTTTCGCTACTGGACTTCCCCACCATGGACACCTTGTTGCATCCACAATTAAGGATATTGTTCCTAGATACTTTACCATGAAGGGGCGCTACGTTTCTAGAAGATGGGGGTGGGATTGCCATGGACTTCCGATCGAACAACAAATAGATAAAAAGTTTGAAATGAGTGCCAATGACTTTGTCGCTGAGCACGGAATAAAGAAATATTGTCAAGAATGTAGAGATATTGTTTTAACCTACACATCCCAATGGGAAAAAACGATTCATAGAATGGGTCGCTGGGTTGACTTTGAAAACGATTACAAAACTATGGATACTGATTTTATGGAGTCAGTTTGGTGGGTGTTTAAGCAAGCTTGGGATAAAGGTTTAGTTTACGAAGGAAATAAAATTGTTCCTTACTCTGTGGCCCTTCAAACAGGACTATCAAATTTTGAAGCTACATCCAACTATCAGGATGTACAAGATCCGGCCATTACCATTTTATTTAAAATTAAAGATAGTGATGAATATCTAAGTGCCTGGACCACAACACCTTGGACGCTACCGTCAAATATGGCATTAATCGTTAATAAGGATATCGACTATGTCCTCGTTCATGAAAAAACGAAGGATAAAAAATTCTATATTGCCAAAGAAAGAGTGGAGGCTTACGCCAAAGGGCATGAATTTGAAACTCTCAAAGAAGTTAAAGGTCAAGACCTTGTCGGTCTAAAGTATGAACCATTATTTCCATACTTTCAAGCAGAAGAGGCCAATGGTGGGTTTCAGGTAGTTAGTGATAATTATGTTACCACCAGTGATGGTACAGGTATCGTTCACTCTGCTCCTGCCTTTGGTGAGGATGATAATCGCGTTCTCAAAGAACATGGTATTACAGCTTTTGCTCTGCCTCTAAATGCTAAAGCAGAATTCAGTCCCGAAGTTACAGACTTTGCCGGCCAATACATTAAAGATGCTGATAAAAGTATTATTAAAAAACTTAAAGACGAAGGGAAACTCTTTCATCAATCAGTTCTCGTCCACAGCTATCCTTTTTGCTATAGGACGGATACACCACTAATTTATATGGCAATGCCTCAATGGTATTTAAATGTGGATAGTATTAAAGAAAAACTTATAAAAAATAACCAACAAATCAACTGGGTTCCTGAGCATATCAAAGATGGACGTTTTGGGAAATGGTTAGAAGGTGCTAGAGATTGGGCCATCTCCAGAAAAAGATTCTGGGGAACTCCACTTCCAGTATGGAAAAATGAAACAACTGAAAAACATATTGCTATTGGATCAATAGAAGAGCTTGAAAAATATAGTGGTGTTCGAGTTGACGATCTTCACCGAGAAGTCGTTGACGATATAACCTTCACAGTTGATGGTGAAGAGGGCACTTATAAAAGAATACCTGAAGTTTTTGACTGT
>JBFKKF010000148.1:0-5537 GCA_041631355.1 Bacteriovoracaceae bacterium
TCTGGCCGCCTGACATTTGACAACCGAATACCCCACCTAGCAAGGAGACCAGTTATGGCAACCAGCAAGAAGAGCCCTACGCCGACGATGTTCGAAGTTGTCGACGCGGTGCCGCAGACTCAGCGCCAGGGCGCTGGACGAACGAGCACGGTAATTGCGCCAGTGCTCGCAGCATTGAACGAGACCAAGGCCGGTAGCGTGCTTCGGCTCTGGGCCAATGATCCTAAGATTACGGACCTTGACACTGTCGACGCTCGGCGTGTACGGCTCACGGGTCGAATTTCCTCGCTCCGACGAGCGCTTGAGGAAGCTGAGATTCACAACATCAGAGTCACTGGCGTTACGCTCTACGACGAGCAAGGCGAAGCTACCGATTACGGAGCTTACGCCGAGGTGCATTGATTCCCTACCCAGGGAATTAAGCCAGCAAGATAAGCCCGAGACTTTAAGTCTCGGGCTTATCTTCATTTACAAACAGGGGTAGCAATGGAAATACATACTAGGGAACATAATTGCCTATGGCCTATTCGCCCAAGGTGGCCATGGCAACGTTTCATAATTTGGTTACTAAGAAAGGGGCAATGATGCACAAGCAATCTCTCGCTGAAAGAATTGCCACTAATGGCAAGCGTCAGACTGTGACACTAGAGGAATGGCGCAAGTGGAGACTCTGGCAGGTAAGCGCTACCTATGTGCCAGAGCAAAGGGTAATCGCTAGGGCACTAGTCCACGGCAGGACTCTAAACAAAGGAGCCGACAGTGTGGCTAGTTGAGTTGGTTCTAGAGTTTCGCTCACTGATTGATTTCGCTGGCAATATCCTTAACAGTTTCATACTGTGGGTCTCTGGCGAAACGTTGCAATGCTTTGAAGATTACTCTTGCAAGATACTAGGAGGCTAAGAGTGTTCTTCTCAATTCTACAGATTGTAATCCTAATCCTATGCGGTATAGCGGTCGGCCTATTGATTGCAATAGGTGTGCTGTTCTACCAACTAGATCGGGACTCAGAGCATGCAGATACTCGGGACTACGATCCCCCATACGAAAGAAAGGGGTAAAGATGAGTCATACCACGGTAAAGATAGATGACACTGCGCACAGAAAGGCGTGGGTCTCAATCCAAGTAATCTTTGGTACTACTTCAAGAGACTCGTTCGCCTCAAGACGCGTTGTTTACTTAGTTTCGCTAGAGAAGCTAGAAGAGCTGCGAGACGTACTAACCGGAATTCTAGAGAGCACTTAGAATAAAGCCCGGCCGAAAGGCCGGGCTTTATTTATGCCCCAAATTATTCCAAAGCTTTAAATGTTTCATAGCTTCAAAGATTCGACCCTATCGTAAATCTATAATTGATTTAAGTTCCCGCTAATTTGGGTATTGTTTAGAATTGCCACCATGTTAATTTCGGGATAAGTCCTAGGATAATTTGGCGGGATAGGATTTCTCTCAGCATCCCATAGAGAAGGATAGAGGATAGAGTTAGGGATAGTGTGAGGGTATAGGTTTGAATGGTGGCTTAAGTAACTTAAATTAAGACATTTACTTTCGGGTATACTTTAAGGCTTATAAGTTAGCCTACATTAATTCTGCCGTATAGTTTCGTACCGATATTAATTCCACGAGATTAATTCGACGTATCTAATTCGCACAGTTCATAGATACAAACTACCTGGTCAGGGCGTTGTTATCTTCTTATTTGAAACTATCCCCCGCCATAAATTAATCCCTATGCTCTATCGTTTGAATACACTGCAATGATTCAACGTATAGAACGATACGAACAAATGAATTGAATTAAACGAACGAATTAACTAAGCGAAATTAAACACAACGGGGCACCCTCCCCCGTACCCTGGGGTATATCTCTGTAATCTAATCTCCGAATATAACTCAATCCGCAACTAAGTTACTTAGACTAAGTAACAATGACCCCGTAGGGGTACCGGTTCTAAATATTAAACGACTTAAATTAAATGGCTTAATCTCGGCGCTGGTACACCCACCTGGCTATCTAATTTTTTTAGAAAAAATTTTTTTTATTTTTTTTTATAACTGTTTCTACTCTCTCTCTCTATGACTGAGGAGAACTTTCTTCCGGCGAAATTTTTATTTTCTAATAAAGTAAGTAGTTAAATAAAGAATAACTTTTTTGACTTGGGCGTGGTAGCATGCTACCGTCACTAGTGAGGCCCGCTCCCGATCCCAGAAAGCGATTGGTATTTAAGTGACTTTAAATTCAGATAGAGACTATCAAGAAGAATTTGCTGACGCTTGTGCAAAATTCATTGAAGAAGCGTTCTTAGATTTAACAATCTCAAATCGAATTGAAATATCAAAATTTACAAGATATTTGCTAGATAACTATAATGCAAATCAAATTGAAATACCCAGTCAATGGATACTAGATCTTATTTATTGTATTTTAGCTAACTACTCTCAGCTAGTAGATAAGTATATAGATTGGCTTAATGATACTGATAAGAAGCTAGATAAAATGCACCAATCACTACAGGATAAAAAATGAGCTTAGAGCTAGAGCCAATGGAAGATTTTGCTGACTTTAATGCAAAGTTTGTTGAAGATTTCTTAAATCATTTAGCTGCAACTGATTTTCAAAAAATAAAAGAAGTACTAGATGCTTTTGTACACGAAAAGAAAATTGCATATGAAGGGTTAAGTGCTTCTCTTACAAGTAATTTATACGCTTTTTGTGTTGTTCAAATTAACGACTCAATTATTCCGCTAACTCTACCCCTTACAGTTGCAATACTTGGATTTTTACAATCCATCCCAAAAAATATTGAAAAATATAATACTTGGCTTGAAAGCCAAGAAGTTGATTTTGAGGAATATATTGAAAAAGCTCAGTATTTAAAAGATTTTAAAGGTATAGGTATTGTTGATGATGGCATAATTTCTTTTCGCTGGAAGGATTAAAATGACAGATAAAATTCAAACTGGTACAAGGCTACCTATTGATTTGTATAAAGAAATCAAAAGAGTAAGCTCTAGAACTAATAAGTCAATTAATCAAATTATTATAGAAGCAGTACAAAAACATATATCAGATTTAAATAATGAGTTTTTTGATGAAGTATTTCCTCCTCGTAACGGATAAAACTACTTTATGAATGAGCCACTTTATATCCCATACTCAGACGCAATGATACAATATGGCGTTATGTATCATTTATTTAAAACAATAGGTATAGAAGAGCCTTCACAATTTCTAGGCTTAATGGCTACAAAAACTTTACCTGAACATATTGACAATACTTGTGACGCATTTTGGCATGTTACTTTTAGTAAAACAATATTGGAATATATTGAAATTGAAATATTTATTGAAGTACTTAGAAAAACTGCTTCAATACTTAAAGCTTTATTGAATAGCGACAAACTATGTGATTGTTATATAAATTTAGATTTTATTATTAATAGTAACGATTACGAGTTAATGAAAGTTATATTTGATACACAAAAAAGAGGCATGATTGATGGATAATAAATATGGTAAAGATATCGTAAGCTCTCTTAGAGCTATTCAATCAGAGCTAGAGTTTTTCAATGATCTTTTAGAACATGTTCTTTTAGGCGAAACAAATTCACTAGATGATATTTATGAAGCTATTCAACGTATAGAACTATACGAACAAATGAATAGTCAGAGGCTTCTTAGAAGAAGAGTGCAATTAGCTCGTGACTACTAAAGATATTTTATCACAAATAGATAAAACTTTAAATAATTACGCTACATATCTTTTTAAAGATGCTTTTTCTAGAGTTATTGGCTGTGATGGATGTAAATGTATAACTAGTCATGAAGAAATAGTACAAATTTTTTGCTCAAAAAATGCTGTTTATAGTGACGATTGGTTTTTTATCTTAGAAGCTTTTGAAGAAGATATATGCGATACATATACAATAAGTTTCTATAACGAGATTTGTTGGTACGGTAAAGACGTACAAATTTGTAATTACCCAGCTACAACTAGCATAGGTTTATGTGAAAGGCATTATAGTTCACTTCTTTATTGGAAATGAGAAAGATTTTTAAATGCTTGAAAATGATATGAGAATTTGGGTTAGCTATAAGCTTTATAAAAAGTATCTAGAAAAAATTGGTATTTACAATGGTGTAGCAATTATTGCCATTCAGTGTCCAGCGGATGATTGTGACGATCCTGGACATGTAATGCTTAATGAAACACTACCTAGAGAAATTACACTAGAAATTGAGTATAAAGTTATTTGTGACCTATTTAGGCTAGGTTACACAACTGACTGTAAGCTTTCTGCAATGACATATGAAGAAGTTGCAACTATGACTTTTAATGAATTTAAAGACTATCTTGATAGCTTGATGGAGTATAATCAGTGATTCTAGATTGGCCAGAAGAAGTTGATAGCAGCAAAAGAGTCGGTGAAAACAGAAAAGATGTATTTGATACTTTATTTCTTATTTATTCATCGCATCTTATAACTAATAAATGGCCAGTAATTCATGAACAACAGCAAAGCAAGGCTACACAAGAAATAGAGGCTGTTGTAATTTCTGACTTAGGTACAGTCATGCGTATTTGTAACAAAAGATTAAGTTCTTTAATGAACGCTTCATTAGTTTTTCTTGCTACAGGTGGTTGGATGTTAACCGATCTAGGTAAAGAAATATCAAAGCAAGTCTTTTATCAGAAAGCTAAAAATGGAAGTTAAAGTAGATCTTGTCAAGCGAATGCTACAGTATTATAACTTTCTTGATATTGAGCTAGAAAGTTTAGGATGGCCAAATGCTGTAGCAATTATGCGCACAAAGCGTGATACTTGCGACACTCAATATCATTTAGTGTATGTGAAGAAAGTTAATCACAATGATGTTGTTGAGGCCAAGTGGCTTGTAGCAAAGAAGATGTATCAAATGGGATGGCAAAGATTTTGTACTTGTGACGTTTTGCCATTTCCTGAAATAGCAGCTATGTCTCTTCCAGAATTTAGAAAATTTATAAGGCAAGCACAAGATCCAAAATCTAATAAAGATAAAAAGCGAATGACAGATACGGAGTTTGAAAAAGCTAAGTCTAATTTAAAGTCAGACGCTATAAAGCGAATGCAAGATAAACTATATAAGGAGCAAAATGACTGAAGAAGAAAACCAATCCTTAGATGCACTAGTAAATATTTTTGCTAAATATACAAGTGCTTTCCTTTATAACATAAGTGAAGAAAGCAAAGAAATTTCTCAGATTGTAAAAGAGATCTCAAGAGAAAAAGCTGAAGGAAACGCTGATACCCCAGAAACAATGGGTATTGTATTTGATGAACAAATCATTCATTTAAATCGTGAAATGTTTGCTGCTGTAATGGCACTTCTTTCTATTGCTGATATTATTAGCGATGCTCTTACAATAGCATTGAGCAATTCATGATAATTAAGCTACCAGAATAAAAAAAAAGAAAAAATAAGGACCCATGGCGTTTTGCCATGGGTCCTTTTTTTTTGTTTTTTTTTATTCTGGTAGCTTAATTATAATTAATTTCTCAA
>JBFKKF010000149.1:0-5535 GCA_041631355.1 Bacteriovoracaceae bacterium
GGAAGGACTGAGTTTCTTCCATTGTCTTTTTGAAATTAGTAACGCTCCCAAAGAGTAAGCTGTTGGGAAATCGATAAGGTATTTGATTTTGTTTTGCCACTGCAATGCCAAAATGCCAAGAGGTGGAGCATACGCTGCATCAATAATCCCTGTAGATAAAGAAGAGGTCACATCAGTTATAGCAAGCGGTACAGAAACCAGTCCCAGAGAATCAATCATGGCAGCAACAACTTTATCACCTTCCCACGCCCACATTTTTATTCCTTTCATCTCAGCGATACTCGTCACTTTCTTCGTACTCACCACATAGACCTTACCAATGCCATAAAAGCCTAGGTTTACAAATCCTTTTTTCTCTATCTTCTGATTGAAGTAGCTCTCTCTATCCTTAATGGCATCCAGAGCTTTTTTTTCATCGTGATAAAAATTAAAAGGAACCTCAATGGAGCGCACATCAGAACTAATATCCCCGAGAGTTTTTCCTGTAAAAATTCCCCCATGTAGCTGACCAATTCTTAATTTTCTTAAAACATCTGGCTCATCTCCTTGAGTCCCCCCAAAATAGATTTTAAATCTCACTTTTTTATCAGTGGCCTTTTCGATTTCCTTGGTCATCTGAGTTAGTGTTTTTGCCCAATTTGTTCCCTTAGGAACAAGAGTTGCTAATTTAATTCTTGCAGAGTGAGCACTAAAACTAATAATCAAAATTCCTAAAACTAAGCTTTTCATTTTTCCCTTTTAAAATATTTCTTTTTTTAATTGCTTTAAATACCTATAGCGTTTCGAGGCAATTGTATTATAGAGATTAAAGTCCTCATGCCCGTAATATATGGTTTTCGATGGGTCCAAATTTCCTCTTTGAACGCGTCTCCATTCACTAATCTTTTTCTCTAAACTCCTCATATACTTACCAAACTCATCATCATCGATCATGGGAACAGTATAGAACTGAATATAGCTTACTTGTGTTAAAAGATCATATGGTCTCAATTTCATTTCTTTTTTAAATAATTCTTTTGCTCGCTCAGGATCTCCACCCAGTAAACTAGGAGTACTCGCCATTAAGACAGCACGAAATTGTCCACAGATCCCCCGCTCAATTGTTTCATCTTTGGAACAGACCCACTCAATAGTATTTTTGGCATGAGCGAGATACGATACTTTATCTAAATTGGCCCTTTGTAAGTTAATAGAACTTCCTAGTGCTTGGCCAAAGTAAAAAATAGCAATATAATCTTCACGATCAAGCTTAGTATCAAAAACTTTAGTAAGCTTTTCTGGAAAGTTCTTATCTAAGAATTCTGATTTTGATATTCCCTTACTAGATAAATACCTAAACCCAAAGCCGATGGCCTTTTCGTATTCTTGAATCGCCAAATTAATATTTTCTGACTCCTCTTCCAGTAGGATTTCTTTTAAAGCAATCGTTTCATAGTGTCCAAAGGCAAAGGCCGTGTGGCCTTTAATTAATAAGGTTAGTAAATTCTCATTTTCAGGATCACTAGCAAGAAAACCATTCAATAGGCTTAAGTTGGCAGCTGTAGAGCTTTTAAAGCTTTCAAAATTATTCTCTTCTAAAATAGAATCACTTCCCTGGTAGATAATATGGGACACCCGTTTCATGGCCACTTTATCAACCAGAGCACATGAAGAAAGAAAAAATATACATACTAGAGATAGAGAAAACTTTATAAGTCCACCTTGGTTAAATATCTGAAATTACGATATTATTTTAGAATAAAAATCACCATTTAGCATGCACTAGGCAAAGAAATCAGGTTGTTTTTATGGCATGGTGCATTTTTTTATATTTTATGTTAGAATCGTTTTTAAGATTTACTTAAGAGAAAAGTATGTCTTACCGATTACTTAAGAGATAACCAAACACGAGGAGTTGTTTATTGGAAAATTTTCGCGTGTTGGGAGAGCTGTAATCGCCATCTAGAATAAGTTCTTTGTGGCAAATGATCAGTTTCTCTCAAATAAACATTGATTATTTGCAATTTTTTACAAAGGACAAGATATGAAAACATCAGAGACTAACTCACAAAATTCTTCTACCGAAAAAGCTAACTCCCAAGTTACAGTAGCTGACAAGGTGTGTAATGACGATTTAGCAAAGTCCCTAAAGAGTGCCAGGCCACAACGCTCTATGGTGCGAGTAAGAAGTTTAAGGCCTCAAAAGCTTAAACTAGGGGTAAGAAGTTTACGAAACTCATAGCGAGATAAAGGTTTTAGCTATGAGTCCGGTTCAAAATCATTATGTCCAGGGATTGACTCTGGATTTGGATCGATTAGATCAACTCCTAAGTGAAGAACTCGAGTTCCTGCTTCACAATTAGGTCTCATATTTTTTCCAATCACTACCCCTGACCTATCGGCAATTATCTCTTCTCTAACATTTCCAAAGACATCATAGACTTTAGCAATGACCTGTCCTTTTTTAACGTAGTCAGCTAAATGTGGCAGCACATCCACGATTCCACCTTTTCTCGAGTAAATCCAATAAGAGTGATCACAAATAGTAGCGTCAGTAACAAGGTTTTCCACCTCGCCCTCCAACATTTTCAAGTGCTTCATGGTATTTAAGATCCCCTCTAGGGTCTCATCAATCAGAGTATGTTGGAATGCATTAGGATTTCCTATCTCGATAGTAATCGCTGGAATATTATTATCATTTGCCCACCCTCTCAATGTTCCATTTTCATCATATTTTTTCACAATTATTTGTGGGTTTTGAAGGTATGCCAAGGTTCGACATTGTTCGTTATCTAAGTCTGCTCTTAAGTAAAGACTGTTAACACGACCGTGACTAGCAGTATGTAGATCTAATAAATAATTAAATTTCTTTATGACTTTGGTAACCAGTTGATATGCATAAATATGGCCGGAATTACCTTCACTACTTCCAGGCATGATTCGATTGAGGTCTACCCGGTTAGAAAAATATCTTTGATTCATTTGATAGCCCGGTACATTAGCAATAGGAACCAAAACGAGAGTTCCCGCTAGTTTTGTAGCATCGACTTCTTCAATTAATTTAAAAATTGTAGAAATTCCGTTTAGCTCATCCCCGTGTAATGCAGCCGTAATTCCAAGTGTTGGCCCCTTTGTTTGTCCTCTCACAACCACAACAGGTAATTTCCAAGGAATCCCCAGGGAATTATCAGATAGATGGATATAAACCCTATGTACTTTTCCTCGCTTAAGATCAGATAGCTTTAACTCTTCTTTTGCCTTAATCGTAAGAACCTTCTCCATATTTATCCTTTGGTTCATAATGAAGTCCGCTTGTGAAAATTTGGTTTGTCTTTGATTTCACTTACTTCTTTATGTAAAAAATCTAAAATGATTGCCGCTATATTTTTCCCCGTAGTTTTTTCTACTCCCTCAAGTCCTGGACATGCATTAACTTCTAGAATTAAAGGTCCATTATCACTGCGTAAAATATCAATACCTGCAATATTTAACTTAAACTCTTTTGCTGCTTTCACTGCTATTTCTCTCTCCCTAGGAGAGAGTTTAACGACATCTGCACTACCACCAAGATGGAGATTGGATCTAAAATCAGATTCCGACTTTCTCCGAATAGAAGCAACTACCTTGCCATTGACAACAAAGACTCGTACATCACTTCCTTTGCATTCAGAAATATACTTTTGCAAGATGAGGTTGGTACTCATCAAACTAAATGCTTCAATTATTGATTTTGCTGATTGATGAGTTTCTGCCAAAACAGTCCCTTTTCCTTGAAGCCCCTCATTTAGCTTAATGACAACCGGCTCCCCCCCCACATAGTTCAGAAGCTTTGAAGAGTTGAGTGAGTCATTAGCTATAACTGAATTTGGAAACGGTAAATTCTTTTGGGCCAATATTTGTAGAGTTCTCATTTTATCTCTCGCCCTAGAGATACCAAGCGAACTATTCAAACAATAAATTTTCATGGCCTCAAAGTGGCGAATGACCGCCATCCCATAAGAACTTTTAATGATCCCGACTCTTGGAATGACCGCATCTAAATGTTTTAGTGACTCTCCTTTATACAAAATATCGGGAGAGACATTATCGAGTAAAATATCACAATTAGTATAGTCAATAGGTAGGATCTCGATGCCCATCTTATCGCTTTCCTCAATAAGTCGGGAGTTTGAGTAATTGTCTGGTGTTTTTGTTAATAGGCCTACTTTCATAATATTCTCATTTTTCAAGCATTAACTCTTTTAAAAGAGATGCATCATTATCTAGTGATTTAAAAAGCTTTAATCTAAAGCCCCCCTTCTTATTAGTAAGGGTCTGTGCCATTTTATCTATCGCGACAACAGTTAACACTGTTTGTATAAAGGCTTCAATTAAATCATCAATACCGACCCCGAGAGAGTTAAAATCTTTTCTATCCATAAGCATAAGGCGAGTAGTATCTGACTCCCACTGATTTGGACCTTTTTTGATAGATAAATTTGTTCCCAGTACATCCCAGCTATTTCCCTTAAGCTCTGACTCCAGTGGATCCTTCCCTCTTCTTGCATACACTGCACAAGGATAAAAGCCCTGTGGTGAGCAATAAACCATGACCCTTAAATCCGCTATAAAGATATTGCCTTTTTTATTAGGTATAGTTCCGATATGAAAAAATGTTCCTTGTTCACTATGGGAGCTCCAATTATAATGACCTATTAAACTTTGCACAATGAATTGGTCATAACCATGATCTTCACGCATAAACTGATCCAACTCCTCTTGGGAAGTAATCGTATAAACTCCTTGTCCAGCATTAGAGTATGGGTTTTTAATAACTGCTTTTCCGCCAAACTTTCTTAACCAAAGAGGAATTTCTAATTTGCTAACATCTTTGATGGTTTCTGGCATTTGAATCTTTAATCCCGATTCGGCCATATCTGCATTAAAAAGTTCATATGCTTTATTGGCAAGTAGCTTATTTCTTCCACCTGCGAGACACACCAAAGTTGAATTATAAATAAAAGTTTTTGTTGTCGGAGGTATTCTATTCCAAGGCTTTTGGGTCACGTACCTAAAAGCAGCTCTAATGGGGATCTTCTCTCCATTATCATGAATATGCATGACTCCATCTTCAAAGCTAATATGCTGATCTTCTTGATCATAATGAGGGACTAAATAAACGTTTTCACCTGTCAGGTCAGCTATCGTTGATGCATAACCTGAAGTCTCCATATAGTTTTTATCATAAATTACTGCAAGGGAGCCCTTAGGTAATCTTTTCTTTTTTAACTGAGGTAAAAAAGAGTTTTCAATCAAATACCTATAACCACGATACTCATCCGAGTCGCTTCTAGGAGGCATGGATTTCTGCCCTGAGGGACATGAATTTGTTTCTAAAATGACCATTTTTCTATCGCCTAACTCAGTTGTGACGTAGAAAAGATCAGCTCCTCCCCAAAAAAAATGCTTACATTGATAATTCAATAAATCTTTCAGGGCCGCTACATCCACCTGTGGATTTAAATGTCTATATCTTTTAATAATCCTATTATGGTTTAAATTGAAAAAGTGGCTGAC
>JBFKKF010000150.1:0-5526 GCA_041631355.1 Bacteriovoracaceae bacterium
GAAGCGCTTACCCTTTTTAGGGTAAGCGCTTTATTTTTCATTCTCTTCAGAATCATTTAAAATTTGAGATAATTCTTTTTCAGCTTGATGCTTTTCAAGAATTTCCCGCTCTTTTTCTAACTTGAAAGTTATATCTTTTAAAATACTTTCAACATACTCTTGAGGATTGGCTTCAGCTTTCAAACAAGTTAATACTTTTATTAGAATTTGTCTTGCAGTGAAAGGCTTGACCACAATATGGCGAATATTTTTCTTCATGAGTTCCAGTGTAATCTCTGTTGTTAGACAACCGGAGACTACCATCATTTTTTGTTTATGATGCTTTGGCATTCTTCTAATTGTTTCTATAAAGGTCAGACCATCACTTCGTTTGAGCATAATATCAGTGATAATTAAGTCAAAATCTTGATTAGATAGTTTCTGCATCGCCTGCACACTACTTTCAGCTATAACGGTATTAGTGAAACCTGGATATAATTCCAAATAGGACTTCATAATTTGAGCAATTTCTAGCTCGTCTTCAACAATTAATATATTATAGCTTTTAGCTGTATTTGCGTTCAAAACAGCTCCTTGATCTTATTAATAATCTCTTCTCTACTAAGAGAAAATAGATCATAAGACTTTTCGTACTCAAAATTACACTCAACATCAATTAACTTTACAACTTGATCAACGAGTAAAAAATCTGCAAGGTTTTCAATACTTTTTATCTTATTTGAAAAAATGAGGACAAAGTCCTTTGCTTTCATTTCTTGATAAATCTCATTTAAAAGCTCTATATCATCCCCAATAAAAAGAATCTTATTTGGCTCCACTTCTAATTCACCTGAAAGGTATTTATTCGTTTTCGTAAAGCTTCCAAGCTCGATAATAGGTAGGCTAATCTGAAACTCACACCCAGAGTCAACTTGGGATAATGAGATTTCACCACTGTGGGCTTCTACAATCTTTTTTGTAATTGAAAGTCCTAATCCCGTACCTTCCTCAACTTCTTTAGAAGTATAAAACATCTCAAAAATATTATTTTGGTCTTCTTGAGGAATACCGGGACCATTATCCCTAACAATTAAGTAATGTACCTGTGAATCTTTCTCCTCTGATAGCGAGATCACAATTTCAGGATTTTTCGTTTTAGCACTTTTTAAAGCATCTAAAGAGTTCTTTACCAAGTTAATAAGCACTTGTTCTAGTTTTAAAGGATTGGCCATTACCCAATGAGAACTCTCAACCTCTTTTCTAACAGTGACTTCAGTTGCAAAGTCCAACTCATCTATAAACTTCAAGGTGTCATCAATAATAAGGTTAAGGTCTGTTATCACAAAATCGTCTTCTTGATTTTTAACAAAACTTTTCATACCACTGATAATTTTCATGATACGTTGATACTCTGTTGAAAGCTCAGTTAACACTTTTTTTGCACGATCTAGATTCTGAGAGTAAACCGCAGATGCCAACTGCTCAATTCGATCATTAACGATAGTTAATGGCGTACTTACTTCATGACTAATCCCTGATATCATCTCCCCTAAAGCGGTTAGCTTATCTGCTTTAAGAATTTGTTCATGAGTATCTTTAAGTTCGGCAACTTGACGCTTATATTTTTCATGGATCTTCTTTTCAATTGAAAAGTCGAGAACATTGATCAATACATCTTTACCAAATGGGATAAACTTAAGAATAACCGTAGTTTCTCCTATTTGTTCGATATCGAAAGTAATTTCAGGAGAAGTTTCCGCTGCATTATTTTTCAACACAGTATCAAGATAATTTTCAAAATCGAGTTGATCGTTTTTAATCAACTCATTAATATGTGTCAATTTTGCTAGTTTTCGTGGCGCCAGCTTAAAAAAGATTGAACAAATATGATTAAAGTATACTGGTTTTCCGTGATCATTTACAACAATCACTGGTGTTAATAATTGATCAAACGTCGAATAATCCATAATTATTTATCTTTTAAAAAGTTAAAGTACTGGAGTTCAATTTCATCAAACTCTAATATATTTCCATCACTATCTTTTTTCTCAGGCGCCTTACTATCCACAACCTCATTCGGGGTGATCAAAAGCTTCACCTCCTCATCAGTCACCTCATTGTAGTAAGGAGCATAAAAAGACTCAATCAGGCCGCCATCTTTAATAAAACCTTTAATAATATTTAATTGTTCAACAATTACCTGGGGACATTTTCTATAGACAATTTTTAAATCATCACTAAGTTCTGACTGAAACTTAACCCAATCTCTGATTCCACATGAGTTAATTAGTGTTACGTCATCTAAGTCGAAGATAACTTCCTTTACTCCTTCAGGATTAATTTGACTAAGATCAGCATCTTCATCAATTTGTCCGGATAATCTGTAAATAGCTTTTGAGCTTTCAACTTCCATATCAACTTTTAAATTAGAACTCACACTTTACTCCTATAATACATAAACTGAAGGTGACTTACTCTTGTAATCCTTCAATCTTCTATATTTATTTACCATACAGCATATTTTTGTTTTATGTCCCTTTTCAACCTTAACAATTAATTCATCAACCGCTTGTAAAATCATTGAAAAGCCAAGACCTGCTCCATCTTTTTTATACTCAGGTGTCTTCTCTATAACTGCCCTCTTAATTTTATTAAAGAAGATGTTCATATCAAGCTCACCAAAAGGGTCCTCAACACAGATCTGATAATTATTTTCTCCCTTTATCAACTCCAATTTGATCTGCTCAGTTCGCTTATTATTTTTTTTGAATATTAAAGCATTTTGTACCAGTTCTATTCCGACGAGAGATAGATAACGGCCCAGGTCTGAAAATGACCCTTCATCTATAAAATTACTCACCTCAGCTTTAATTTTATCTGAAACCTCTGAAACTGATTCATCTAAGAAATGCACAACACATCCGTCTAGTTTATCGATGTTAACGGGTGTTGAGAACTCTGCATTTTTTTTAATTTTTTCAATAGAAATTATTTTTTTGATATTTTGAAATTCATCTATATTTTTAAATAAATCATCAATGCCTGACTTATAGAGAATACACTCACTCTTAGCTATTTCACTCTCTAGTAATAGACCTTGTTTTTGCAATATTTCTTGCAAGTTATCATCTACCTCAATATTGTAAGCAAACGTCCTCATCATTTTAAATCAACTCGCAATACAGAAATATCATCATCTGGTTCATTGCCTTCAACAAATTCATAAAAAGATTTTATCAGAGCATCTAGAGACTTTTCAAACCCTAGCGAAAGATTTCCGCCTAGGTTTTTAATAAAGTTTCTCGTTCCAAACTGCTTCCCCTCTAAGTTGGTAGCTTCCACAATCCCATCAGTATAAAGCACCATATAGTCCCGTGGTCCATAGTCCACAATAACACTCTCATATTGACTTTCTTTATTCTCACCTAAACGAGATCCTATTTTCTCCATCAATGGAACAAATTCATTCTTTTTATAAATTTCACTTCCGGTATTCTTTACAAAATAAGGCGGATTATGGGAAGCGTTGCAATAATTCAATCTCCCTACCTCAAACACAGCAACAAAAGCAGTGGCATTAAGATCTATATCCACTGAACACATGGAATCATTAAGAAATTGCATTATCTTTGCGGAGTCTTGAGCAAAACTTGGATCTTGCTCGGTAATATACTTTATAGCTGTAAGGGCATTATGAATTACCGCGGTCATAAGTGCTGCTGCAGTTCCATGCCCAGTAACATCCAATAATATAACAATGTCGACCTTTCCTATATTAAGATATCCCCACCAATCACCACCACACTCTGATGCCGGTTGATAATAAGCCTTTAAGGCCATATTTTTGCCATCTATTCTATTTGTGGGAAAAAAGGACTTCTGTACCAGCTTAGCGGTATTAAGTTCATTTTCAAGCCTTGCTTTTTCTTTCATCTCTTCCATATAAACTTGAATCTTGCCCGCCATATCATTAAATGAATCACCTAGCACTCCAATTTCATCCCTTTGCTTAAGCTTCACTCGGTATGAAAAATTGGTTTTTGCTAGCTCAATACTTCCGAGATATAATTTCTTAATGGACTTAGTCATAACAGCTGAAAATAATAAAATTAAAATGATAACAATTCCGGCCACTAGGAATCCGAAGTACAGAGAAGTATTTCTAAGCTTTGTTGAAGCTGCGAGTGCTTTATTATAGTTTATTCCCGTAATTGAGACAATACTCTCTCCCATAGTCGGAATAATGGAAACAATATACTTCTCCCCCTGAAAATCAGAAGTGAATGTTTGAAAATGGTGCCCTACCAAGTCAAACTCACCATCCCAAAATTTCTGTCGAGAACCAATCAAAACTTCATTGTTTAACATAACCTTATAACTATAAAGTTTTGACTCTGAAATAATATCCTTAATTTGCGCGCTGGAAAAAATAACAAAAGACTTTAACTCACCAATATTGATAAAATGAACAAAGTAGCGTTTATTACCGAGTTTGAAGCCCCGAATTCCCGTTTTGATATTCCCTGTCCTAAATACTTCAGGTGGAACAATGATTTCTCGCCCCTTAAAATATGAGTACTGATTCTTTCCTTTTCTAAATTCGATATGCCCTAAAATAGACTCATTTGTTGAAAATATTTTAGATCTTATTTTACTGAAATCTTTTCCTTCCAGTAGTAGTTGATGAGCAAATGATATCTCCTCAAATGACTTCGCAATTAGTTGTGAGATTTGCTCATTTTGCTTTTCAACTGCCTCAAAGACGTAGGCAACCTTATCTGTCTTAAAAAGATCTAAGGCCAACCATATATAGGAACTAAGAGAGACAGCTGTGATTGACAACACCACAAATGTCAACTTCAAGTTTATGGGGAAAATAACTCTTCTTATTTCATTCTTCATGACGACTCACCAACAAAGGGTTAAACTATTAATATTAAAACATGAGATCACATATATTAACAAAGACTTTTAATACTCTGCTATTTTTATCAGCTATATGTCTGATCATGTTTAGTTATAACAAACTTTTTATTCAAAATAATTTTAACTCAATCAATAGCAATTTGATTGTAGGAAAAATTAATCTTTTCCGAAACACTGTTCAATACAAGAGTACTAATAATTTACAATGGGACTTTATTACAAAGCTAAATAAAAGTGTTGCTGAAAATGATGCTATTTTTACTCATACAGATTCCGAGGTTAATATTGCTTTTAAGTCCTCACAGGAAGTCCTGCTAAAAAGTGAGTCACTCTTAAGAATCAAATCTCCAGATGAAATCCAACTTCAAAAAGGTGAGCTCGAGTTAAATCTTAAAGCAGGCGCCAAGCCATTTTCACTACAAATTGGAAAAGAAAAATACAAAATTAAGGCCACAAAAGATTCTATTGTCAAAATAAATAAAACTCTAAATTCTAAAAATCTCTCTATCAAATCAGGCTCTATTTCTCTAACAGACCAACAAATGAATAAAGTATCAGCTTCTGCTGGAGAAAAAGTCGAATTGACTTCTAAAAAACTAAATGTCAGTTCTAATCAAATCC
>JBFKKF010000151.1:0-5522 GCA_041631355.1 Bacteriovoracaceae bacterium
ACAAGATAGATTTCAATTATTGCAAAGGCATAAATGATATAAAAGATATTATTAGTGATTAAACTAAATAGACTTTGAATAAGAGATGAATCCACTATAACTCCTAAATATAAAAAATTATTCGTTTTTTATAGTGTAAAGTCTAATACTAGAGATTCCAACTCTGGCGGTTTTTGCCGCGAAAAAGAGACAAAAACACTTAGATATATTTTATATTCTCAACCACAACAACTGGATTTTTCAAACGATGTTCAAGTATCCATTTCTCTGACAGGCAGGAGTGTCCATCTGTTCCCCACCCTTTGCCCCAACTATTAGCAGTGATAAAACATAGGCTTCCCTCATTAAGAATCTTAGGAAGTTTTGCAAAACCAATAATAAGAATAGAATGTCCTTGAGCATGATTATCCATACTTCCACCTTGGTTCTTATTTTTAGCAAGGATAAGGGGTTTAGGCTCATAGAAGTTTGGCGAGAGCTTAACGCTCATAACAACTGGTTTATCCTGTTTTATAAGGCTTAGCACTTCATTTAGATTCTTGTAATACTTAAACCCTTGAACTTTAACCCTTCCTTGCTTACAACTGGATTTTAAGGGAATCTGAGTTTCATTACCAGGTATAGACATATCTCTATAAGGACAGTTTTCTTCAAGTGGGATATCAACAACAGATTGTTCCTGACTATACTGATAACCATTCCCAACCCAAGATCCTCTCTTACTACATTTTTTATTTTGACACTCATCCTTACTTGCCCAATAGAAGTATTGTTCACTAAGATCATATCGCTTATTTTTTTGGGCCAAAGCAATCTCAATAGCACGGACTCCAGAAAATGAGCTACAGGTAGGACGATATTTTTGATCTCTTGTAGGCACCTCAAGTGCAGATTTTACCAAGTAATAATCTTTATCAATTTCAATATCCACTTTTTTCTTTAGTTCTTTTCTATCAACAGGGAGAACTAAAGGTATCTCGATAAGTGTTTTTTGATACTCATCAGATATTTTAGAAAACTTCTCTTGAGATTTTGCAAGCTCTTGTAGTTCCTTAATATATTTTTTTTTCCACTCTTTATGTTCCACCAGGACTTTTTGTCTGAGTTTTTCAACCTCTTCTTTGGCTAGATTTGTCCATTGTGCTTCGGAGGTAACTTCTTTCATTTTTTTTAATAAATTCTTGTTTTCTTCTGCCTGTAATTTTACTAGATCCTTACCAGATTTAACTTTACTTGGATCTATTCCTCTCATTCTTGCTAGTTTTTCTCGATTCTTTTGTTTCATCTGTTCAATAATAAATGTTCCCCTTCTTCCAGAATTAGGAGAAATCTGGGCCTTTTTTACCTCTTCCTCTGGCCTTAAGTCTTTGGCCACTAAATAAATCTCATCAAAAATACTTTTCATTAAGATCTCTTCCCTGGCCTGAGGTGATGGTTCACTCGCATGGCCAGCTAAAGACGAAGTAAACAATATAAACATTAAGCTAAATTTCAACACAGCTCTCCTTTCGAATTTATTCTACAATCATCATAGGGAGCACTGGCCATTTTTTCAATTCCGTACTATAAAATGCCTGCAATGAATAAAGATTTTAACCAAGAAAAATTATTGAGTTTTAAAGCAGAAAAGGTATTTCGCATTCTTTATGACCTTGCCTTTTTCATTGAAAAAGAAAGACATGATACTGGATCAAATCATTTCGCTAAGTTAAGTAAGTATCACCACTACTTAAAAGACCATCAAAATCCGCTTATTCTCAAGCTCAACAAGGAATTTCAAAAAATAAAAAATATCGACTATCAATTTCAAGTGTATCTCATGACTCTAGAACGCCTATTAGGACAAAGTAAGAAAGAATATGACTTCTTAGTGCAAACCCAAGTCGTTCAAAACACTCCTGAACAAAAATTTTCAATCCAATGCGTACTAGACTCCATTAGGTCCGCACATAATATTGGAGCGATGATTAGAAATGCTGACTGCTTTCATATTGAAAAATTAATCCTAACTGGTCTGTCACCAAGTCCACAACATCACCAAGTTATAAAAACGGCAATGGGAGCTGAAAAAAATGTTAGAGTGGAGAACCATAATTGCGCTATAGATATAGTGAAAGAACTAAAATCCCAAGGACATCAGATTTGGGCCATTGAAACAGGTAGAGAGGCAATAAGTATTAACTCCATCACAGAAAGACCTTCCCCACTAACCCTTCTTTTTGGACATGAACAATTTGGTCTTTCCTTAGAACTATTACAGTTAGCAGATAAAATTATCTCTATCCCTATGTTTGGGGTTAAGAACTCCCTTAATGTTTCAATTTCACAAGGGATTATCTTAAATAAACTAACTTCATTATAGATTATGGGCAAGTATTTTTAAGAGGTACTTTTTTCCGTCCTGTTTTATTGGCACGATCATAACCGTACTCGTTATTTAGACATGTGTAAGCTCCACGGCAAAAGCTTTTATCATGTCCAAATTGACTAATGCATTGTTGAGCACGATTTTTTTCCACACTAAAGGTAACATTATTTTTATCTCTTTCACCCCCCCCACAATCAGCCGCTATAATAAAGTCTGTTAGTTGATAAATATTTGCTTTTCTCGTTTGAAAGGTAGGATACATGATATAAGGATCAAGTACAACATCATCTCTATAACCACAATTAGCTAATTTAGGGTACATCAAAAAAGCATTGTGCATAAAGTTTGATAAACATGTAAGCGAATTAAACTTAACTGTCATCCGCCAAGCAATTCCCGCTCCCCAGCATTTAGGCTTTACTGTGCGATACACCTTAGAAAAAATATCCTGTGTTAAATCAAGACATCCGATAAATTTATTTCCAATTCCTTTAACAAATTTTTTATAGGCTTTGATTAAGGAATTATACTCCCGTTTAAGTGCGGTACAATTACAAGTATTATTAATTGGTCCAGGCTTATAAACAGGTTTTTGGGGTGCTAGATCCGCTGGCGGATTCTGTTCATCAATAGGTAAAAGTTTGGTATTCTTTTCATCTTTCGCAAGCTGAGCAGGATCATTTTCTGGCATCAAATTTATCTCAAAAACCAACTCATTAAGGGCCACTGTTAGAATTGAAAAATATTGTAAAAACTTTATATTCCATTCTCTACTTTCTAATAGCTCTACTAGTTCTTCTGCAGATCTAGAATTTAACTCCTCTGCGAGTAAATCCACATAAGTTTTGCTTAGTTTATTTGCACTATAATATAAATACCTGGCCCGCTCTAGTACGTAAAGCTGACTTCCAAGCATCAGGTCATATTCATCTAATCTTTCCAGTTTAAAAATATCTCTTTTGGATGTACTTTGATAATTATTCATATTCTCGATTAAATTTGCCAATTGACTAATTCCTGGTGTCTCAAACTCGGCTACTTTCTCATAGAGATTAAGGAGGATTGAAGTCATTTCTTCTGTCTCACCATCAATATTTTCAAGTAAGATAATTGTCTCTTCAATCTCATCTGCTATATTTACCGGTCTTTTACTTGGTGGCCCCTGGTTTTCCCCAACTTTATCCTTAATAAGTTCTCCCTCTTCCTCTACTTTACATCCTGAAAAGGTTGATAGGATTAAACAAAGAAGTAGTATCGTTTTGCCCAAATTTTTCTCCTGAGTTAGTTTGTCGTAGCTGAAGCTGCAACCGCCATACCAATATTGTTAACAAAACTACAAGAAATCACAATAGTAGTTTTGTGCCGGTGTCAAAACAACCCCAATATCTGTCTTATCTAGAGCTAAAAGATGGAGATTCTGGCCCAAATATGGTATGCTTAAAGATGGTTAAGTTCTTAAGGAGGTATCATGCCTAAGACAAACCATCATACTGCTAGCAAAGATTTTGCTAGTGAGCTTTTGCACCGTAATGATATTGAGTTAAAGTATCACTACGGTCTTCCTGGGTATTTAAAACTTCTCTTAGGAGGGACTGCTAAACCAACATCCATTGATGTATACAGCAAGGAAGACCATGAGCTTGTTATGCATATCGAGGACCCAGAGTCTTTAGATGCGCTAGCAGATGATTAGAAGATGAGAAAATCTTTTATTACTTCACCTTTGTCCACCACGGACTTATAGTATAGCTTTGATTCAAATCTACTACCTCTCCCAAGTATGGAATCACCAGTTGAAATTTTTTCTGCTGGGATAGGGCCAAAATCTTGTTGGCAGGTTCTGTCCAATGATGAAAAGATAAAACAAACATTCCCCAATGAACTGGAAAGTACTTATTGGCCTTTAAATCTCGAAAGGCCTTAACTCCTAACTCTGGAAGCATATGTACCTCTTTCCATTTTTCATTATATTGTCCGTTTTCCATAAATGCTACATCAAAGGGACCGTATCTATCCCCAATTTCTTTAAAGTGAACATCATAACCAGTGTCTCCACTAAAATAGACCTTATGATTTTTTGATCTAACCACCCATGATGCCCATAAGGTTTTATTTCGATCAAACATCCCTCTCCCTGAAAAATGTTGTGCCGGTGTGGCAATAAACTCAATCTCGTCCTCAAAGGAAAGAGTGTCCCACCAACCTCTTTCAAAAATTTTCCTCTTCGAGACTCCCCAGCTTTCCAGATGCTCTCCTACTCCTAGTGGTAGGATAAACTTTACATTTTTGTCTTTGAAGTACTTAATCGTTTTCATATCAAGATGATCGTAATGATCATGAGAGACCAGCAAGTAGTCCAACTCAGGTAATTGTTCTAGTTGCAATACTGGAGGTTGAAAACGTTCGACTAAAAAGCTCACTGGAGAAGCCGAGTTAGAAAATACGGGATCTACTAAAATGATAACTCCATCTATATTCAAAAGAAAAGTGGAATGACCAAACCATATAACTTTCAAGGTGGAGTTTTTCTTAAGAAACTCAGCTAATACAGGAGTTCGTTCAGGTAATTTCTCTTTAGGATAGATCTTATCTTTAACTTTAAAAAACTTTTTCATGGTACCAAAATTAAAGTTTCTTTTGGCCATCTGTTTTATGATTTTTTGTCTTCGGTTTTTAAAAACTTCTTTTTCTTTATCAAAGTACTTTAACTGTGAGTACTCCTTAACTCTTTGCTTACTAGGATTTTTTCCCATAACCCCACAAGCACTCAATAAAACAAAACTAATTAAATAAGCAAGTAATTGCACTCACATCACCTCTGGTAACTTTAAAGCTTTATCTTACAACAAGAATACACAAGTTATAAGCGAAAGAACTCAATCTATCTTAAGTCCAAGTGATATTTGCCCAAAAAAACTTGTAAAACTTATCTAATGGCCGGTTATAACTACCTAGAAGGACCATTTAATGCTACAAAGCATCATTATGCAAATTAGAGTTAAATACCTAGAAAATTTACGATTAGAGGCCCTATTTGATGATTTTAGTGTCATTACTGATCAACCTATCCGCTATAAAGGTGATGGTAGCGCCCCTGGCCCTTTTGATTACTTTCTAGCTTCCTCAGCACTTTGTGCTGCTTATTTCGTAAAAG
>JBFKKF010000152.1:0-5505 GCA_041631355.1 Bacteriovoracaceae bacterium
GCTGTGTCGAAAGAAACATTAAAACTATCGCAATAACAATAATCTTTTGTAAGTAGGAGTTTTCAATAAAAAAATACTTATTCATTTTGTAAACTCTTCTTCAATACTTCTATAGTAATAAAGCTCTTTGGTTACTTTATTGTTGATAATGCTGCTAACAACTTTTTTTGCGTTCTTATAAATCAATTCTTTAGTTAACTCAATATTTTCCAATAATCCGCGTTCAAAACCTGTGAAAATATTTTTTTCAGATGCTTTATAATCTTTTTTAGAAACTAAATACTTATTCACCCCAGCATGATTCCACTTATAAACAAAATATTCTCCCTTAAAGGCTTCATCAATCCACTCCCCTTCATCAATCCCTGATAGTGCAGGCACCTCAAAGTGGTAAAAAGAATAAAAAGGGATCTCAAATAACGAGCACGTTTCAACAAAGCCTTGGCCAACCCTCATCCCTGTGTACGATCCAGGACCAGCAGCATAGATAATAGCATCAAGGTCTTTCATTTCAATATTTTGCTTTTTTAAAATTTCATATATTGCTGGGTGAAGTTCACTAGAGCTTTTCTTAGAAGAAATAAATTGATAATCAACCCAATTACAATTCAGGTCTAATAATCCAACCGTAATGTACTTTGTAGTATCAATAAATAAAAACATTATCTGAACAAACGACTTACATCATTAAATATGGCTACAAAAATTAATAAAAATAATAAAGACATTCCAAACTGCTGAGCATATTGAAGCTTCCTTCTAGATAAAGGACCTCTATTTATTATCTCTAATAAAATAAAAACGATATGTCCTCCATCAAGCACTGGTATCGGAAATAAATTAATAATCCCTAAATTAATCGAGATCAGGGCCATCAGTCTGAAGAACATCGATAAGCTGATAGAAAATGAATCCGAAGCAACTTGCCCAATAGCAATTGGTCCACCAACATGCTTAATAGAAACTTCTCCAGTAATCAGCTTCTTAAACCCTTCAACCGTTTTAACTGTTCCAACAACCGTTCTCTTCCAGGCTTTAGAGATTCCCTCAATTGGGCCTAAGCTTTTCGATACTGTCATCATTGATAAATAACTGACTCCACTTTCAACACCAACACTCAAAAATTTAGTTCCATTAATTTCTCTAAACGTAGGGATAACTGGAATAATGCGTACATTATTATCAGAGAGAACCTTAAACTCAACTGACACTTCTTTATTTAGTGCTTGTATAGTATTTCTTAACTCGTTAAATGAAGATATACTTTTACCATTTATTGCCGTAATAACTTCACCTGCTTTAATACCGGCCTTGTCTGCAGGGGAGTCAGGCAAAACTCTTTTAACAAATAAGTCTCGGCTAAACAGCTTTCTCTCATTTAAGAAGTCATGTAAGGATCCTTTTAAAACGACTTCTTCTTTAATTAGCTTGGATGTATCAAATACTTCAGGATGAAACTTCAATGGGATGTTGTCACTGTTCAGTCGAAACAACTCAATTTTCTTGATATCTTTACTCATTAATAGTTCTTCATAAGAAACGAAAGAACTACTTTCGGAGTTTTTCAATAGGAAACTATCTCCGAATGTATTTGTCACAATTGGTGAGCGAAGTGGTGCATTGACTTTAGAGTAGGCCTTATAAAACTCCATATTACTTAAAGAAAGAGGTACTTTTAATTCTTCAGTTCCTCTACTCACTGTAATACTATTCACTTTTGAATCAATTAGGTTAAGGTCATCGATGCTAGTTACATTAAAGTCATTAACCTTGACTAAAATGTCTCCAGTAGTCACCCCATTTTTAGTGAAAATACTTTCTTGGGCCATTTGACCAAATTTCATTTGTGGTACTTTTTCGCCAACGCTACCCAAAATAAAATATATACAAAATGCCATGATTAAATTTGCTAAAGGGCCGCCAAACACAATCCAAAATCTGGCCCACTTACTTTTCTTAGTATAGGCAACAGCTTCCTCTTCTGGCGTTAATTCCTTCTCCGATAAAGGATCATCGCCAAACATTTTTACATATCCACCTAAAGGTATTAATGACAGCGCATAAACAGTTCCATTGCGCTTAAATTTAAATAACTTGGGACCAAATCCTATAGAAAAAGTTTCAACCCGAACCCCAAAGAGTCTAGCAAACAAGAAGTGACCCAGCTCGTGGAAGAATACTAGGGGACCTAAAAATAATATAAAAATGAGGATTTTTTCAATAAGCAAAGAAAGCTCCTTTAAATCAAGAATTCCTTAACCATCATAGCATAAAATGGCGCAACATAAATAAGACTATCAATTCTATCATATATTCCTCCGTGCCCAGGAATTAAGTTTGAACTATCTTTAATACTCAACTGTCTTTTAATTTTTGACTCTACTAGGTCACCGATTTCAGAGCTAATTGATAAAATTAGTAAGAAAATAACCAATGTAAAATTTAGTTTATTTAGAACGCCGTGCAGAAAAAAGCTTGAAATGACTACCGATGTAAATGCACCACCAATCGCTCCTACCAGGGTTTTTTTAGGACTAATATTTGTCCATAGTTTCCTTTTACCGAAGCTCTTTCCCCAAAACCAAGCCCCGATATCTGTGGTAAAAGTAATAATAACTAACAGAGAAACGTATATTGCCCAATTTTCCAGATGAAGTAAGTAGGTCATTGTTGAAAACAATATTGAGAAGTAAATGCCACTAAACATGGCGTACCTTCTCGTTAGAGTCATTAAAAACTTCTTATCCATTTCTTCAAAGAACAAATATATTGCCAACGAAAAATTAATCACAATTGCCATTTGGATTAAGTAGTTAAAATACAATGGATTATAATCTAAAAAATTAAATACTAGGTATAAACCGACAAAACTTACCATTGAAAAAAGATAACTTTTAGAAGTCCTGGTACGCTTTAACATACTTACTAAAAATTCATCTACCAGGAGTAGCCCCACCCCCATCAAGAGCGTAAGCACAACTTGCTGACCTAAAAAGATTGCTAAACTTAAAACTAGTACTAATGCAATACTTGATAATATTCTTACTTGGGTGTTATTCATTCTTAACTCAGATAGTTTTGTTTAGGATTGTGACCTTCCACAGGATTAATTAGCCCGCCAAATCTGCGTTCTCTCTGTGAAACATCGTTTATAATTGCTTTGAATTCATCAGCTGAAAAGTCTGGCCATTTAGTATTTGTAAAAAAGAGTTCTGCGTAACTTAATTGCCATAATAAAAAATTTGAAATTCTTCTATCCCCAGCGGTTCTAATCAGTAAATCAATATCTTGAATAGACTCTGAGTATAGATTCTTCGAAATATCTTCTTCTCTGATCTCTTTGATAGTGGGATTCTTTTGTAAAAAAATATTCACAGAGTCAACTATTTCAGATCTACCACCGTAGTTAATTGCTAGGTTTAGTTTCAAGCCCGAGTTATTTTCTGACCTGTCTTTTAGCTCATCGATTAGTTTTACAATTTCAGTATCTAAAACTCTAAAGTTACCAATCACATTAAACTGAATATTATTTTGTAAAATTTTAGGACCATTTGTAATTAAGAACTTTTTTAACAACTTAAAAAGATTAGTAACCTCCACACTAGGTCGGCTCCAATTTTCTGTTGAAAAGGCGTAAAGAGTCAAGGACTTTAAATTCATCTCACATGCAGCTTCTACAATATTGGAAACAGTGCTTGCCCCACGCACATGTCCCCAGATCCGGGGGCGATGCCGTAATTTGGCCCAGCGTCCATTTCCATCCATTATAATAGCAACGTGATTAATTGAACTCATTTTATACAGTCATTAACTCTTTTTCTTTAGATGCTATTACGTCATCCACTTCTTTAACAAATTTGTCTGTGACTTTTTGAATTTCTTCAGTAAATTTCTTTACATCATCTTCAGTGATCTCTTTTGCCTTTTCTGCTTTTTTTACTAAGTCATTTTTATCACGTCTTAGATTTCTAATTTTAATTTTAGCCTCTTCCCCCAATTTCTTTACTTCTTTAACAAGCTCTTTTCTCTTTTCTTCAGTTAAAGCTGGGAATTGAATTCTTATAAAATTTCCATCATTGGATGGATTCAAACCTAAGTTTGCATTAATTATAGATTTTTCTATTTCATATATAATTGATTTATCAAAGGGTTGGATTTGTAATAGTCTTGCTTCTGGGGTTGAAATCTGCCCTACTTGCTTTATTGGTGTTGGACTACCGTAGTAATCAACAACGACTCCATCTAAAACATTCGCATTGGCCCTACCAGTTCGCACCTTAGATAATTGACCTTGCAAAGACTTTATCGATTTGGCCATAGAGTCATTTAATTCCGTCTTAATTCCATCAATCATAATCATCTCCTGATTTATTTCGTAACGATTGTTCCTACTTTTTCACCTTCAACAACTTTTTGAATATTACCTGATTCAAACATATTAAAGACGATAATATTCATATCATTATCCATACATAAACTTATGGCCGCAGAATCCATAACTGTAATTCCTTGCTTTAGTACATCTATGTATTTTAACTGGTCATACTTTACAGCATCAGAGTGCTTGACCGGATCTTTATCGTAAATTCCATCAACTTTTGTGGCCTTCATAATTACATCTGCTGCTATTTCATTTGCTCGAAGAGCCGCAGTAGTATCTGTGGTAAAATATGGATTCCCCGTACCTGCTGCAAAAATAACTACTCTTTTTTTCTCTAGATGTCTTACTGCCCTTCTTCTAATATGAGGCTCAGCAACCTCTTTCATTTCAATAGCTGAAAGCACTCTCGTATAGACACCTTTTTTTTCTAAATGATCTTGCAAAGCTAAACAGTTTATTACTGTTGCCATCATTCCCATATAGTCAGAAGTTGAGCGATCCATACCTTGGATGGCTCCAGAAACTCCACGATGAATATTTCCGCCTCCAACGACAACTGCTATTTCCGTACCCAGTTTATGAAGGTCAGCAATTTCTTGAGCTATCTTCGAAATGATATCCCCATCAATTCCAAAGCCTTGTGTACCGGCTAGGGCTTCTCCAGATAATTTTAACAAAATTCTTTTGTACTTCATTGAATCCTTTACACAAAAAAGGGCCCATTTCGGGCCCTCTCTATTTTAAAAGCTATTAAGCTTGAGTCATTTTTGCTACTTCATCAGCAAGGTTGTCTTCTTTTTTCTCGATTCCCTCACCAAGGTTGATTTTACTAAATCCTTTTACCGTAATAGTCCCACCAACTTTTGTTGCTACACCTTCAACAAGTTTCGCCACAGATAGATCTGGATCTTTTACAAATTTTTGATCATTCAAACAAATCTCAGATGCAAGCTTATTAAGTTTACCTTTGATAATATTTGGAATCATATTTTCAGGCTTACCTTGCTCTTTTAATTGAGCTTCATAAACTTTTGCCTCTCTTGCTTTGTAATCTTCATCAATCTCATCTGCCGTCAAAAATTTTGGATCAGAAGCTGCAACATGCAAACAAAGATCGTTAACTA
>JBFKKF010000153.1:0-5461 GCA_041631355.1 Bacteriovoracaceae bacterium
GTATACTGAACTACAAAAATCTGACTGTTATTCTGAGTATGAAGAGGATAAAGAGTCAGATAGTGAGAAGATTGTTCGCATCACCAAGTCAACATTAGGAACCAGTGCTAGCTACATTGTTAGTGGTGCCGGATACACCGCTGATTACGTTTTATTTTTAGGGGGAGGGGTTGTTGTTGGACTTGCAGTATGTTCTCCTGTTATCGCTCTTGAGGGAGCACTTGATGGCAATGGAAGGGCTTCGGGGGAGTGTATTGGTAGAGTTGCTGGACATGTAGCAGAGGTCAATGTGAAAAATGGCATGGGAAAGAAGGCATATTCAGAAACGAGATCTTGGCGTTGCTCAGAGGTAGATCATATCTCCAAAGGACTAAGAAGAGTTTCACAATGTTTTTCTCGTCGTGGAGAGCATATCAAAGCAAAGAAGCAGCTAAATTTTATTTTAAAGGATTCTCTGTTGAAGCAGTGTTTATCTTCGGATGAAAGAAAAGTTGTGGAAGGGGAGCTAGAAGAGCTAGAAAGAAAACTTGCTTTATAATTTATTCTTCCACCTGCACCATATCTATAATCTTATAGCTGTTATTTTTCTTTTCAAACACATACCAAAACTCACTATACTCTTTTTTACTTTTATCTTTGATATTTACTAAATAGGTATTAGGGATATGTGCGCCCTTTTTAAAGGTGAGATCAAATATTACCTTCTCTTTCACACTATCTTGTTTCGGAGGAAGCTTTTTGATGAGTTGTTTATAATACTTCTCTCCAGTCATGGCCTTCAGGGTGCTTTTATCGTGTACAGCTACCGCTTTGACGTATTTTTGCATAAGAGATTCAAAGTCTGATTTTGATCCAGCAAAGGAGCTAAAAGAGATTAGAAACAATATCAAAAGGGTAGGTCTCATTTTTTCTCCTTTTGTTCATACTTAACTTCAAAATTACAACCATAGTCTTGGGCTTTTTGAGCAATTTGTCCTAAAAAGTTTTTTATTTCTGCAGGACATTCCGTTCGCACGAAAAATGAATGGGGGACAATGGTTCTAATTTTAGGTTGTCTGCTTTGAATATCACAGGCAAGCCTTGCAATGGCATCTACCTTGCCGGGAGTTAAGACATCTTTTTTATCGGGCATAATATTTTTTGGAATTTGAATGCCATCAACTTCTTCTTGATAGGATTCAGAGTAATTTCCCACCACTGCTATGCCCATTGAAATCAAATTTGCATTAACTTCAAAATTTTCATTGGTTTGAGAAAGAGCGTGCTTGGTTTTAAATCCAACTTGTGGATTTCCACAACGAACATTTCTTTTCTGGTAAAAACGCCAATCATAAACGGTATTTAAATCCTTATACCATCCTCCAGCATGGGCACCTTGCACATTCTCTGCACGTCCTCGAATAATTTTTGGGGCCTTAGCTGAAGCACCATCATAACTAGAACTAACGAGGTAATTGTAGCCAATCATATACCACGGCTCCCCGTGACTGGTATTATTTAGATGCATACCATTTAGCTGTTCTGGACTCATCTTAGAACTGGTGGCGGTATGATGAATAACAATATACTTAACTAATTCCATATCTCTATAACAAAAGGTTGAGTTTGGTTCCGAGCTGGTTTTATACTTAAATTCCTCCACCGGTATAAGCTCCTCGGGCCTTTCCTTTTTAAGAAGATCACCCTTGGCCAGAACTGCTTTAATATTTGCTAATTTCTCTGATAAATCGAGTGGGCCAGATGCATTATCAACAAATGGGCAGACATAATTATTTTCTTTGAGTAAAAGCGCTAGCTCATCTTCACTGCAATAGTCTTGGTATTCATCTAGATTACCGAGGACGTTTTCTTTTAGGGTCTCCATTAGCTTTCTTTGGGTGCTATCGATTTCGTTTTCTAACTGCTCTGGTTCGTAATGATTTGGCGGAGCAAGAATTCCTCGAGTACTTTGAGCGGCCTGCTCTTGAAGGTATTTAAGCTTATTTTGAAGCTTTTGATCTTTAACGGGAATATTTTTTAAATTATCCAAAATCTCAGCACTAAACTCATCCCATTCATCTAGGTAGAATTCTCTATCTAGACCTTTAAAAAGTTTGGGTGAGTCTTTTTGTAGTTTGCGCCACTGAAGCATAAGATCTTTGATGCTCTGGTCACCATGTTCTGACCCTCTAGAAACATCTGACCAACTCTCAATGAGCGACCGTTGTTGTGGTTTTATTTCTGATTCGTATTTATGATTGATCCCTCGTAATAGATTGGTAATGCGAGTAAACAGTGTAGGGTTATGATTAGCTTTATTTAAATTTTTAGAGGCCACCTGCATTCCTAGTAGCATTTTATATAGTGCCCGCTCATAGGAAAGCTTCATATTTTCCATGGCCATATCCCGATAGATCCAGTCTAGGACATTTTGACAGTATTGCTTATTAGTTGCACCCACGTTGTTACAACATAAACACATAATAACCAAATAAATGCTTAGTTTACGAATTACCCCTATCACATAGTCTTTATCGGAATTTTGGACCAATTACCTAAGAAAATTAGGCCCTGAGCACTCACGGTAAATCATTGAAATTACTTGAAACTATCCAGGTCGATGGATATTTTTTCGTAATACATTTTCTCTAAATGCTCGATTTCAATAATGGCATCTTTATGCCATTTAGAGCTTCTATCTTGCCAAGAATCGTAGACTAAGGTGCCTTTTAGAAAAACTTTATCGCCCTTTTTAAGTGTCGGGGCATTTTGTTCGGCAAATTTTCCCCAACGTCGGCAGCGATGCCAATGGGTTTTTGCAACTTTATCTTTTGGAGTATTAGGAGATAATTTTTCAGGTACTCCAATTGATAGGTTTAATACCGCGGTCTGATTTTTAGTATATTTAAGATCAGGGTCTGCCCCTAGGTGTCCAATAATAATAATTTGCGAATAACTCATATAAAACTCTCTTATTAGGATGAAGCAGAACTATAATTTTTAAGTCCACGCTTCCAAAGAATAAAAAATATTAAATATACTAAAGCTGATCCCATGGCAATCTGTAATAAAACTTCTCCTCGCTGCTCAGGCCACAATAGGTATCGTAGGGGAAAAGAAGCAATGACGCTAAAAGGGAGAATGAAAATAAAAAACTTTCTAAAGTACCCTTTAAAGATTCCATCTGGTCGTTGAAAGATCTTTTCCGCAGCAAAAAACACATCTCCGAATCCTCTAGCGGAGTGAGTCCAAAAAACAGGAACTAGGAAAATGAGATATAAAATGAAGTAGAGAAAGGCCCCATTGATAAGTAATATCAAGTAAACAAATAAATTAAAAAATTCTATCTCGCCAGGGTATTGATAGAGAAAATAGGCGAGTAAGTTACTGGCAATGATTAAGTTTAAAAATGAATTCGCTGCCAATTCTTTAAAACCTAAAAAGAAAAAAGCTGATGCGGGACGAGTTAAATAATAGTCTAAATCTCCCCGGTTAATGGCAATAGGAAACCACCAGGAATTGTTAGCAAAGAAGGTCATATGAAAGGCATCTACAAAAATAAATGAAACAATAAATAGGCTCATTTGTTCTTGGTTCCATCCCCCAAGAATAGGTGTATGGAGGTAGATAATATTGAAAAAGAGAAATTGCACGATATAAAAAATTAAATCCATGAATATTCTAAAAAAGAAATCAACTCGAAACTCCATGGCCCGGCTGAATGAAAAACGCACAAAATAAAGATAGAGAACTAGGTAGCGTTTCATATGCCCACCCCAGTGTATTGATAGTTTCCTCTACGCCATAGTTTCATGGCAAGAAACCGAAACAATACGGTCCAACTAATAGCAATAAGAAGTCTTTTACCAAAAGTGATATAATTAAATTCACGCCCGATAAGAGTTTGGATAGGAAAATCGATTAAATATGGAAAAGGCGTTAGCTCTAAAACCTCAGTGGCCCAAGTTGGAAAAAATACAAGGGGAATAAGTGCTCCTCCTAAAAAGGAGACAGCAAATCTTAAAATGACTGCTAAACTCCAGGTATTATCAAACCAAAATGCGAGTAGTTCGCATAAAAGTGAGAGATAAAAATAGGTAATGCAGCAAATGGTGATTACAAGAATGAATAATGTTGTACGGAAGAGACTAAATTGAAAAATATCAGAATTATAGAAAAAAACATTATATAAGCTAATAATAAGCACCAATTGTGCCAAGAAGAAAAATGAATTGGCGAGATAGGTAGAAAGTTTGAATTTGAAGTAATCTATGGGGTAGACAATATATTTATTTAATTCCCCTTCATAGATCTCACGGGCAACAAAGCCAATTCCTTGTCCTTGTTGGATTCTAAATATGAGAGGGGCAATAAGGTAGTAGAACATCATGGACGTCATAGTATGTCCGTTCATTGTATCTTTCCCAGAGTAGTGAAAGATAGAGCTCCATAAAAAATAAGCAATAGTTAATGAAAAAATGGTTTGGCCGAAAAAATTGACCCAAAAATCCGCTCGGTAGGTGATTAGTTTTCTAAGCTCGAGAAGAAAGACTTGTGTGGTCCACTTTCTCACACTTGTCCTTCTGTTATCATAATCTTTTCTATAATATTTCCAATTTCTTCCTCTTGAATATTAAGGTCGATAATTTTCATATTATTAAGAATATACTTGGCCGCCTCCATGGATTTTTCCCGTGGAGTTAGGATTTGTAGTTCCTTCTCATAGATTGAAAGTTCACCCAACTCACTTGGAAAACGCTCAAGGATTTCATTAGCATTTGCATCATCATTCACATGAATCTTTAACAGCTTATTTCGAGCATATTTATTATGAAGAGTATTGAGTTGGCCATCATAGACAAATTGTCCTTCTTTTAGAATACAGATTCGTGGACATAGTTCTTCAATATCATCCATATAATGGCTGGTAAGAATCATGGTTGGGTTAAACTCTTTTCGGTACTCTTTAATAAACCTTCTTACTGCTTTTTGGGCCGAAAGGTCAAGTCCAATAGTAGGTTCATCCAGAAAGACAATTTTTGGGTGATGAAGTAAGGAAGCCATGAGCTCTACTTTCATCCTTTCGCCTAAACTTAGTCTTCTAATCTGAACATTTAATTGCTCTTTAATATTTAAAAGCTCAGCTAGGTAGTGAATAGTATCGTAGAATGACTGATGAGGAATTTGATAAATTTCTCTTAAAAGTAAAAAACCATCCATCGCCGGAAGATCCCACCATAATTGGGCCTTTTGGCCCATAATGACCGCCATATTTTTACGGTATTCATTATGACGTTCCCAAGGGTTGTGCTCCATTACTTTGACTTCACCAGAACTGGGGTGAATAATCCCAGAGAGTATTTTAGTAAGAGTTGTTTTCCCGGCACCATTTGAACCAATAAGTCCTATGATTTCTCCCTCTTCTAGATCTAGGTTAAGATCTTTTAGAGCATGTTTTTGGATATAGTCTCTTTTTACTAAA
>JBFKKF010000154.1:0-5441 GCA_041631355.1 Bacteriovoracaceae bacterium
CTGTTAAGAAAAAATCTACCACTAATACTAAAATCATCCCCCATACAACTGCCATATTGGTTCCCTTACCTACTCCTTCAGCTCCTCCTTTGACCGCAAAGCCTTGATAGGTGCCAATAATTGCAATTAAGTACCCAAATACAGCTGATTTGATAAGCCCTTCCAAAATCATATCAAAGTTCATCAAGTCACTAACTTTAGCAAAGTACATAACCTGGTCTATTCCTAAAACCTTTGTTCCAATAAGATAAGACCCAGTATTTGCAATTAACATATAAATTGCAGCTAACATGGGCATAGTAACAACAGTTGCAAATATTTTGGGTACGGCCAAATACTGAACAGCGTTTACCCCCATTACTTCAAGGGCATCGACTTGTTCCGTTACTTTCATCGTTCCGATCTGTGCGGCCATCGCAGCTCCACATCTACCTGCAACCACCAATCCACAGAACACAGGAGCAAGCTCTTTACATACAGCGATAGCTACAATTGGACCAACGAATGAATCAACACTGAACGCAGTAAAGCCTGTATATATTTGAAACGCAAATACCATTCCTGAGAATGAAGCGGTTAAGGCCACAATGAATAAACTTTTATTACCCATAAAAACCATTTCTTCGAAGAATAGATGTGTTCTTAAAGGAGGACGCAAAAACCACAAGAATGAATGGTACATATAGATAGTTACCCGTCCAAGGCCTGGTGTAATATACAGCACAGTGGAGCCAACAGCGGTAACAAATTTTTCAATAAACTTTATCATATAGGTATTGTAATCATTCAGCTTAGGTATCGTCTAGGAACTCTAGCAGATATGGTGGTAAAAATTTGATATGGTATCGCCTTTACCCGACAGGCAAGGTCGGACACGCTTAAGTAATCTTCCCCCCAGATATAAAAATCATCACCAATAGTTAATCCTGGAGGTAGCTTTTCAAAGAAAATAGAAACTAGGTCCATATTCACTCTTCCCATAATCTGGGCCACCTCTCCTTGATAACTAAACTTCAAACCTGAATAAGAAGTTAAAATACCATCACCATAACCAAGTGGTAGATTGACTATATGCCCATCAGCGTGGCAAACATGTCCACCGTAGCCTATAGGCATACCTTTCCTAACTTCATCTATGCTTATGACCTCCGTTTTTAACTTTGATATCAATTTTCCCTGCCAAGAGGTATTTTTTCCTATCATGGAGGAAGGACCATATAGCATTAATCCTGGCCTGATATGACTTTGCTCTAGGGAGAATTGTTGCTCAATTGCTCCTGAATTAGCACAGCTAGTTTCTTCAACAAAGAGACCAGCTCCTCTAATTTCTTTTAAAGTCTGATTGAACAAATCGTACTGTCTATGAGTTTTATCTCCATCTTTTAGCTTGATATAGGATGAAGCAAAATGGGTCATAAGATGCTTTATATTTTTTATATTATGTGACTTTAATAAATTTAGCATCTGTTCAATATTATCACATCCAATTCCCAAACGATTCATACCTGTATCGATTTTTAAAACTAAGGGTATAAAATTTACCAAACTACTAGAGAGGAATATTTTTAACTGGGATAAAGATGCAATTACCGGCACGATGTTATAATCGGAATATAACTGAAGATATTTTTCTTGGTAAAAATTCAAGTCAGAAAAAACCCATAGTTCACAATCAAGTTCAGGATTATTCTTTCTAATATTAATTGCTTCTGCTAGTGAAGCGCACCCAAAACGACTAACACTTAATTCCTTATTAGCAAAAAAGGTTAGTTCATTAATTCCATGACCATAGGCATTTGCCTTAACCATAAAAATGATTTCATTACTTGGAGCAAGATCGCGTAACGACTCAAAGTTTTTCGCCAATAAGTTAAGGTGAACTTCTAACTCCGAGCTATACCTCATTTATTAAACTTCTAAATGTGGTCTCTGACTGTCTAGAGCGTCTTGCATAAAGTCTAGTGCATCTCCGTGGACATGTCTTAATACATTGGCACTTGCAGGGGCAATAAATTTCATACTTGGTGTTAGGTCTTGGGATACAAGCAAGGCAGAGTCTTCGAAGTATCTCCAGACCTGAAAGTCTTCCACAAAAGCCTTGATACCTTGAAAATCCATCTCTATAAACTTCTTATCAATAGCAACAAAAATTCCTTCAGCTCCGTATGAAGCTATCCGAAAATCTCCATGAAGAAACTGGGCCATTTCTGAACTAAACTCTTGATAAAAAGCCTTCCAATGAAAACGGTTTCCAGTCCTTTGTCGAACGGTACTCACAAGATTAGAAAAATCTATCATTAAGTATCTATGTTCTGAATCTACTCTATGAAAGAGTATATCGTCCATATTTTGCATCATTGTAAAGATCGACTCAGAGTAAGTTCTTTTCTCATCTCTCATATACGTACTAGCAAGTGCTCCTCGATATTCCGCACTTAACTTCATCTCCAGCATAGACCAATCCATCTTATTAGTACTTTGCCCTTCAAATCTACCCACAAGTAATATATCTGGTAAGTCATTTATACCTGTTATATTTAGTGATACGAGTTCATCTCCCATTAGACCGTAGCAAACATCATTAATCATTTCTTGGGCGTATTCCTCAATTCCTAGGTCTCCCGCCCTGGTAAGCCATAAATCAGGAAGGTTTCTATATTTGTCCATTCTTCTAAGAGGAGATACTAACTTTTGGCCAGTGCTATTTAGTTGATAAATTCCGAACTCGATACAGTTATCCCATTTTGAGAAGCTAGAAATAACTCGATTTAAGAACTCTTCCACACTATCAACTCGTCCCATGCTTTTTATGAATGCACTCAACTCATTCATCTGTCTACTTTGTGTCGATAAAGCCTCTTGTTCTTCAGTTAATCTTTTACCTCTTAATTTTAAACGATCTATTCTAGAGTTTAGTGTATTAAAATTTTCTTCCAAGTTTTTAAACTCTAATCTACGACGAATTAAATTTTGTAATTGAAATGCCAAATTCATGTCTGAGTTAATAGCAGCTTCAAAATACAGATCTCGTGCACCTTGCATCAAAAACTTGGTAGAGTCCTTATAGATTAGAGCATACTTAAGTGATTTATTTTTGACTTTTGGGTGCTGCTTAAAACTAAGCATATCTTGAGAGGTCTTTTTTATATCAATCAAACATAAATCTAGATTTTGAGTATTGAGTGCAACCCATAACTCATCTAATTCTTGGTAAAAATGAGCAAATACCCCCAAATCTCTTAATGAGTCGGATACTTTCTTCGTATCTTCAATATCATCAATTAAAAGGGCCACACTTAATTCTTTAACAGATTGAAACTCGGCCATACATCTACTCCTTAGAATTTAGGCATTAGTTTATCAATAAATTATGTCACTGATATGATTCATCTGACAAGTTTTAAGTAACGCGACACATCCTCAAAACTATTGATTGCTGGATACTTTTGGTAAAATTCACTTCTTTCTTGATATAACCGCCTAAGCCCTTCTTTTCCTAGTTTTACTAGGGGTCTATTATGCGACTTCTCAACTCTCTTCCAACAAGTTTCAAAGTCAGTATTTAACCAAAATCCACTCCAACCGGCTAAAAGAGGCTCTGTACTTTCACTCAGTCCCCCCCCACCTAGGGCCAAAACTAAGTTTTGAGTTTTACTTAATTCCTTAATTGTAAGGTATTCAAGCTCTCTAAAGTACTCAATCCCACGCTCATTAATGATCTCACTAACACATGATATGCCTAGATTTTGCGCGATACACTGATCTAAATCGATAAATTTGTAATTTATCAGGTCAGCTTCGCGCTCGATGCACTTTAACAATGTCGTCTTTCCAGCACCGGTAAAGCCACAAATAAAGATTTTCACATTTTTCCTTTCAGGGTTCGTTCTTTTTTGCTATATAGCATAAAATTTTGCGTGAGGTAAGAATAATGAGTAAAGCTGAAAATCAATTAGATTCGAAGTTAAATGTAAAAAAATTTCCGACTAATTCGCCTAAATACTATAGTTTAGATAACTCCCAGGACTGGGTTCGGGCACTACAACTAGAACTTAGCGAAAAAGTACTAGATGATAAATCACCAGAGGATATTTTAAGTCAAACCGAGCTAAGGATTGAGCTAGAAATAGAAAAAAAATATAAGCCTCACTACGGGGAGTATATCCTTACTAAAGGGTCTGTAAAAACAAAATACTTAACCCTTTGCGTAAGAACTCTGGTCGAGATGTATGATGAACTAGATCTAGAATTTAAGGCCTGCTTCCTGCCTAACCACTTAGAATCAGAAGAACAGTTCCAGGATCAAACCGAAATTTTTGAAAACGAAGATATGTATGAACTTTATTTCTACAACAAGGGAATAGCTGATCTCAAGGAAATGATTCACGAGCAGATTTACCTGAATATCAACGAGTATCCAATCAGCGATGAGGACACTCCCTTACCTGACAGCGGAACACAGCATTAAACCATGGTTTTTTTATAAAAAAAGTTGGCAACTGAGTCATTTTATATTAAAACTTACACTCTTTTAAAGAGCATAAAGATAAAAATTATAACTGGAGTATTATATGGCAGTACCTAAGAAGAAAACATCTGTAGCGAGAAAAGGCTTAAGAAGAGCTGGTCAACACCACAAATTATATAGAAAGCACCCTATGAGCTGTCCAAACTGTGGTGATCTAACTATGAGAAATACTGCATGTCCAAGTTGTGGAACATACAAAGGACGTGAAGTTTTCACTATCAAAGTTAGAGAAGAAGAAGATACTGAAGCTCAAGCTTAATTAGTATTATTTGACTATTTCTAAAATCAAAGAATAAAATATCGATGCCTCCAAGACTCCTATGTTTCTTGGAGGTTTTTTTTTATCTAATAAGATTAAGGATTGATTATGAGTTTATATCAAACAAAAATTTCAGGAACAGGACAGTTTCACCCTGCTAAAATTATGACTAATAAAGACTTTGAGAAACTTGTGGATACAAATGATGAATGGATTGTCCAAAGAACAGGTATTAAAGAGCGAAGAATTGGTGATCAATCAAAAGATGAGTTTCCTAGTGGTATGGCCGAGCACTCGGCCAAAATGGCCATTGAAAGTGCAGGACTTGAACCGAATGATATTGAACTTATTTTATTTTCGGTAACTCTTCCGGATACCTTATTTCCAAATACAGCAAGTCGTTTGCAAGAAAAACTTGGGATCACCAATAAATGCGGCTGCCTTGATATTAATGCCGCTTGTACTGGTTGGGTTTATGGTTTAACCATGGCAAATGCTTTAATTCAAACAGGCGTCTACAAGAACATCCTTTTAGTTGGAACGGAGATGGCTTCAACATTTAATAACTGGGAAGACAGAACAACTTGTGTGCTGTTTGGAGACGGCTCAGGATCTGTCGTTCTTTCACGTGCTGAAGATGGAGAAGGCTCGCAA
>JBFKKF010000155.1:0-5440 GCA_041631355.1 Bacteriovoracaceae bacterium
AGAGGATTGATTCAATTTATTTGTACCTATAATACCTCGTACCCAGCTATGAGTTTATTAACAACTGATTGGGGAAGAGTGACAGAGGATTCATTTTCTAAGATTTTACATATTGAAGGAAGAGCAGGTGTTAGTAAGAACAAAGGCTGCGCAATAAAAGCATTGGAGATTCTAAATTGAACTATATCTTTGGAAAATTCATACACGAGTCTCAAATTGATATCAAATCAGTTGTAACTGAAGCATCTTCTAAAACAAAAAGCTTTGCTAAAGTTGATATTTATGAAGTGTTGAATGTACTTTCAAGACTTGAGACTCTTTGGAAAAATGGGGCAAAGTATCATCAAAAGGCTTTAGAACTTTTAAAAACTAAAAATACCTACAGCATGGATCTAAATAGAATATCGCTTGAAGTTCTCTGTTCATTAGTGAATCGAGAGAATTTAAAATCGAGATTAGAATCGGAATTTAAAAATATTCAATGCCTAAACACCTTTTCTCCTCTTAGTTTATACAAAGGTAAAATCTATTATCGACCTCTTGGGACCCTTTTACATATTACAGCTGGTAATGTTTTTTTAGGTGCAATTGATTCCTTATTAATGGGCCTTTTGACAAAGAACGTGTCTTTAGTCAAACTCAGCTCTTGCAACGGTGAGATTCCACTACTCTTTATGGAAAGTTTAATTGAAGCTGATACCGAAGGATTGTTAGTAGATAAAATTTCTCTTTTAAAGTGGAAAGGTGGTAACCAAGAAATCGAATCCTACCTCAAGAAAAATGTTGATGGAATCATCACATGGGGAGGTGAGGACATGGTTAACAGTTACAAGGCCAACTTAGGAGAAAACGTAAAACTAATCAACCACGGTCCTAAGATTTCATTTCATGTTATCTCTGAAGATGCATATAACAATGGTTTTGTTGATTTTGACGCCTTAGCAACTGATATTTGCCTATGGGAGCAAAGAGCATGTGCTAATTCTCAAAATATTTTTCTAGAAAATGGTATCAATATAAACGAGTTTAACTCTTATCTTGCCAAGGCCTTAAAAAACTATGCCTATTCTCGAAGTGATATTGATGAGAACGAACAAGTTGAGTTATTAAAAGATTACTTTTTAGGAATCCACTACGAGTTTCAAACGGGGATTAGGGCCATTAGAGAGGATGAGTTTCAAATTGTAGGGGATCATAATATTTTGAACCCATCCTCATTAAATAGATGTATCAAAGTTAAGTCATATAATTCTGTAAAGAGTCTGACGGAGATGCTATCTCAATTTTCTTTTTATCTGCAAACCTGTGGTCTATCAGTGATGGCCAATGAGGTTGGCAATTATAAGAAAGAACTTGCCCTGTGTGGGGTAAACCGTATTACAGATCCAGGAAGCATGCTCAGCTCATTAGATGGGAGTCCCCATGACGGCCAATACTCTTTACAAGAATTGACAGTAATCTGTGCTGATGAAACAAGTGATACTATTAATCACTTTTTATTCAATATAGACACGCCTTTTTATGATGCTTTTAAAGGTAAAGGGCTAGAGAGCTATCCTTTATTGTCTGGTGAGGAGATAGCACAATTTGGGATTCATAAAGATCGTAGCTTATTAAACCGTAGGATAAGTGAAGGTCTTGTTTTTTCATCCGGTGGAACTAGTGGAAGTCCTAAGTATGCTCTTTATGCTGGCCAAGAGTTTCGTCAAATTGCAAACTTACTGGGTCAATCCTACCTTGATAATGGGCTAAACCCTGGTGAGCATGTTGCCAATTTATTCATGGCAGGAAATATGTGGTCGTCTTTTTCTGCCATTCAGTATGCTTTAGAGTATTGTAAGGTTGTGCAGTTTCCCATGGGTGCACAAATGAAGGCAGGTGAGATTGCAAAAGTTATTGGAAGCTTTCAGATTAAAACCCTTTTTGGTCTACCAGGTCTATTGTTACAGCTTGCTCAAGAGCAGAAACACCTAAGTATTGATCGAATTTTCTATGCAGGAGAGCATTTTTCCAAGGACGCTATGGACTATCTCACTCAGATCTGGGGAGTAAAGGAATTTATCTCTGCTGGGTATGCATGTGTTGATGTAGGTCCGATTGGATATCAAACTAAAGATTGTCTACCAGGAGAGCATTATTTATTTGATGGTATTCACCTTGAGATTATTGATGAAGAAGCTGTTATTACTTCTACTATTAGAACCGCTATGCCAGTTATTAGATATAAAACTGGAGATCGTGTAAGAATTATTTCAAAAAATCAAGGTCTCATTAAGTTTAAGCTTTTGGGACGTGTTGACTCTAAGATTAATATTTGGTCCAGTCGTTTTGAGCTCTCTGAAATAAGAGAAGTTCTTATGAAGTTAGGTCATTGTGAAGATTTTCAAGTTGTTCTAAGAAATAATGACTCACGTGCATCCAACAAGGGGGCCGATAAACTCATCCTTCGGCTTGGACGTCCTTTGGATCGGGAACAATTACTTACGCTTTTGTATGAACAATTAACAGATCTAAATCAAACCCAAAGCTATGATTTTTTCGAAGAAAATACTTATATTCAGCTGGGGCAGTTTGACTTGAGTCCCAAGACTGGAAAATTCAAAATCTTGTGTGATGAGCGAAGCTACTAGGACTCAGTGACTTAAGCGATTAGGTAAGTTGCTGATTTTATTTCAATTATCTATAATTTGTTCTTGAATTTAGAAAATATGATATTATTTGCCAAGGCTTATTTATTTCACCATTGGCCGCTTATTTCCACCCTAAATTGAACTTATACGAGTTGGTATGAAAAAGAGAAGGACGAATTATATTCACCTTTGGCTCAATAAACGATCCAGTTATGATCTTAGATTGGCCAATAATTATCCAGAGAACTACTATAAAAAGTGCTTGGACAATCTATGCATGAAAGCGGACCTTTGCGAATCTCTCCCTCAATATATTGAAGTTTTGTGTGATGGGATGGTTAAACTCATAGACATGGGAATATCGAGAAGAGATATTTTAAAACACCCAATGGCCTTTGCAAAAATTCTGCGCTTGGGAGAAGACATTCTAGAATACTCTGAGCGTTATACAGATATGTTCTATCTTGGACTATTTGTTGAGTTACATATCAATAAATGTTTTACCTCTTCTAAGTTTTATCATTTAATCAAAAGACTGGTGGGTAAGATTAAAGAGAAAATTGGTTATTTTTCAGATGAAATGATTAATCATATTAAAATGGAACTTAAGAAAGAAAACTACGCACTTTACTGTATTTACTTCTCCAGTTCTAAACTCAAGTTAACTTCTTAACTTTAAAAAAAATCCATGAATTTAACGCGGTGACGGTACCAAAAGTCTCCTGGCACTTTTATAATGTCAGCAAAAAAGGGGATTATAATGGCGAGATTTAGACCAGGTGTGTTGTATGGTGAGGAACTATTAGAGTTGTATAAATATGCAAATGAAAATAATTTTGCAATTCCGGCCGTAAATGTCGTTAATACAAGTACCGTTAATGCTGTGTTAGAAGCTGCCAAGGAAGTCAATTCTCCAGTTATCATCCAATTTTCAAACGGTGGAGCTGGATTTTTTAGTGGTAAGGCCCTTAGTAGTGAAAATCATTTTGGTGCCATTCAGGGAGGTATCTCTGGAGCACATCATGTTCACCTTATGGCGGAGGCCTACGGTGTACCAGTTGTTCTTCATACAGATCATGCAGCAAAGAAACTATTGCCATGGATTGATGGACTCTTGCAAGCCGGAGAATCATTTTACGAAAGATATAATCGACCTCTTTATAGCTCTCATATGTTAGACCTCTCCGAAGAGCCATTAGAGGAGAATATTGAAACGTCTAAAAAATACTTTGAACGTTTTGCTAAAATTGGAACCCATATCGAAATTGAGTTGGGTGTTACTGGTGGTGAAGAAGATGGTGTAGATAATACAGATATTGATAATGCACTTCTTTACACTCAACCAGAGGAAGTCTCTTATGCCTATGAGCAATTAAAGTCTGTAAGTGATAATTTTTACTATCGCTGCTAGTTTTGGAAATGTTCACGGTGTTTATAAACCAGGAAATGTAAAACTTACTCCAGTTATTCTTAAGAACTCTCAGGAGTTTATTACCAAGAAGTTTAATCTAACAGAAACTAACCCGGTTAACTTTGTCTTCCACGGTGGTTCAGGTTCTAGTAAAGAAGAGATTAGAGAAGCTATTGGTTATGGTGTTATTAAAATGAACATTGATACTGACCTTCAATGGGCGTTCTGGGATGGAGTTCACCAATATGTGAAGAAAAATCAAGGCTACCTTGACTCACAGATTGGTAATCCGGATGGAGACGACAAGCCAAATAAGAAATATTATGATCCTAGAAAGTGGCTAAGAGATGGTGAAGTAAGTTTTGTTAATAGACTGAAAAGGTCATTTGATGATCTAAACTGTATTAATAGAAATGCCTAAAGTTTGTAACCCCTTTGATAACTCTATTGTTTGTGAATTTGAATATACAAGCTTAGCTGAGGTCGATAAAAACCTATCTCAGCTAAGTTCTTACACACCACTTCCTTCTTATCAAAGAATTGAGGTTTTAAAACGCTTACATGAGCTAGTACTTCGTTCTCGTACTGAGCTTGCCGAGTTAATAACTCTGGAGACTGGTAAGCCTATTACTGATGCCTTGGTGGAGGTGGATAGGGGGCTTATAACTATCTCCCAATCCAGTAGTGAAATCCATGGAATCTCAGGTGAAGTCCAAGACGCGAGTACAGCAAAACTTGGTGAAAAGACCTCTATCACTAAAAGAGTGCCTTACGGTGTGGTACTGTGTATTACTCCTTTTAATTTTCCTCTTAATTTAGCTCTTCATAAAATTGCTCCAGCCTTTGCTGCAGGAAATGCTTGTTTACTTAAGCCAAGTGAGTGCAACTACTTACTAGGAAAAAAACTGGTCCAATTATGTCATGAAGCAGGCTTTCCTCAGAATGCAATTGCCATGGCCATGCCACAAGTATCGGATATGAATAATTTAATTTCGGATGGAAGAATTAAGGTGATCTCTTTTACAGGTGGCACTAAGACTGCTGATATTATTGCTCAAAATGCTGGAAGAAAGAAACTTCTCTTTGAGCTTGGAGGTAATGACCCTTTAATTATTTATCCAGGTGCAGATTTAAATTACTGTGTGAAGACGGCCATTGCTGGCAGGTTTTCTATTGGTGGTCAAAAATGTACTGCTAATAAAAGACTTTTTATTCATAAGGATATTTACTCAGAGTTTAAAGTAAAATTATTGGATGAAACCAAGAAATTGGTGATTGGAAATCCTCTTGATAGCACTACCCAGGTGGGACCATTAATTTCTGAGCAAGCAGCAACTACTGTTGAAAAAATAGTGGCCGAAGCTCAATCCAATGGGGCCAAAATTCTTATTGGGGGCAA
>JBFKKF010000156.1:0-5419 GCA_041631355.1 Bacteriovoracaceae bacterium
ACGCCATCAAAATTACCTATGGCAAGACCCCATTTGTGTGTTTTTAATATTTCATTATCAAAGTCTTTAGATATGATCATTAATCTTCTGTTCAAGAATTTTAAAGTACTTTTTCTTTGGCTTAATCACTTTATGATTTCCATTTTCAGAATACTCTTTTTCTAAGTCCTGTATTAAATTTACAAAATATGTTTCCGCATCTTTATCTAGATCTAGTTTAGTGATGATTTCACTCATGCTTCTTCCGTCACCTGCTTGATCTATTGCTTTGTGTAAAAGTCCATAGTCTACTCCTCTTCGATATATCAACTGAAAAGGACTTAGTGAAGTAGGCTTTGAGTTTTTCAATATTTTTACAATAATATATACTGCTAATAAAAGTAACAAGGCCAAGAACAAGCTCACTATTGTTCTCACATGATAAATATATGTGTTTATACTCGAGTAAATATGATTCCAGCCAGATTCTGGGATAATATCAATGTCTTTATCACCTTCTACTCTAGTGCTCTCTTTCTTATTAGTTCTCAATCTCTCTCTCTCTGCTCCTCTAGAACCTACATTTGCAGTTCCCGCTCCTGCAATCTTAAGAGCAGGTATTGCTAGCTTAACAGTTTTATATTGCTTTTTATCCGGGTCAAAGTACGATAGCGGAATAGATCTAGCTGGTGCCGTGTAATTCTCTCTTCCCAAGTAAGTATAGTTAATTTTTTTCTGAGCAGTGAAATTCTTATTAATAACAAGGTCGCCTGTTTTTTCAAATTCTTCAATTTCTTTGGTGTTAAACAAACTAGGTGCTTCAAATAACTCAAGGGCACCGTTTCCAATAACAGTTAGCTGCAATTCAATCGGCTCATTAACGATGAATCGCTCTTTAGAAAAAGTTAATTTAAAATCATGAGTTCCCACTAACCCTGTAAAATTTTTTGGAATATTTTTACCCGGCAGTGATAAGACATTAATTTCAACTTCCGGACTGATTAAGGTTGAAGTTCGCTGACGACCTAACTGTAGGTTAAAGCCAAAATTACCAAATGTGTTGCCGCCAACACTGTATCCAACACGCATTGAAATAGAGTCAATAGTATACTTACCAGGGTTTTGGGCATAAAGTTGCGCTGTGTACATCACCCTACGAATATACATTTGGCCATTTAAACTGATCCTTTCCCCACCAGTACTTTCTTGATGATAGCGCTTTAGAAATTGTGAGAGTTTAGGAAACTTTTTAATATCAGTGGTTCTAATCGGAACATCAGCTCTACTGTAGAGATAATATCTTACGAGTATAGACTCTCCTACATAGACTTCATCTTTATTTACTTCGGCTTGAACAAATATGTTTTTCGCTTTCGGGGTTGTTTTAACAATTTTTATTTGTCTTGACCTTAAAGAGAGACTCTTCTTCCCTACTTGAACTTTAATAGAACTTAAATATGCATTTCCTACAGTTTTTCCTCTTAACTCGTAGGTAATTGATACATTTTTCTCAACACTTACTTTACCATTAATATAAGTTGCTCGTGTGGAGATTGAGGGAGTAGATCTCGATATGACTTCTATATTAACCGGAGTGAAACTTATCATCGGTATTTCATCAGTGTCAGTTTTGATGTTAAACTCTGCTTGGAATACCTCGTTTACAACAGGTTTTTTTGGATTTATTTTAATTTCCACCTCTGCAGCATAAGTACTACTAACTAGCGCTGTTAATAATAACATAATTATATTAAACATTACCAATCCTTTGCCTTTGAAGACTTTCTCTCTGTGGTTTTTGCATCAATCATTTTTTTTTGTAGTTGATTATCATCGCTCACTAACTGCTTTAGTAATATAGGGACTTCTTCCTCAGACTTTTTGCTTCCCTCTTGATCTTGTTTTTTTTGATTTTGGTCATTTTGTGGTTTTTGATTCTTATCATTTCCTTTATCATCTTTTGATTCACCCTTGTCTTCTTTCTCACTTTTATCATCACCACTTTCACCGTCACCGGCTTGTTTATTTTTATCTTGCTCTTCTTTATCGTCTTTGTCTTTACTTCCTTTACCACCAGCTCCTTGTTTAAGAGCTTTTAAAATATTCTTTTTCAACTCTTGATCAAGGATCTCATCATCAATATTTTGATCTTTCATTTGATTAAGTAGATCGTTATATTTTGATAGCGCTAAATTCAAATAGTTATTTTTTAAAAGGGCCGTCCCGTAATTGAAATGATCTTTAATATTCTGTTCTGTAATATTTGAGGGTAGTATCTCTTCATAGAGGGCCTGGGCTTCCTGGTTAAATCCATCTTTTAGTAGGGATGCTGCTAAAATTAGCTGCTCTTGCTCACTTAGCTCACCATTTGCCATTTTAGCCTCAAGTCCTAATGTTTTCTCTGACTTAACAGGCTCTTTTGATTGCACTTCATTTGCATATAATGTTTTGGCGTACAAGCTTAAACTTAAACAAATTAATAAAGGAGCATAGAACGTTTTTCCAAAGTTTAGTAAGTAGGATAACCCCAACAAGATCAGAGCTGGCACTGTAATATAGTGAAATAATACTGGTCTAACCCTAAAATCATTTTTAGATTGTTTTAGTTCAAATGTACGGTTAAAAAAATCTAATATTTGCTCTGTTGGTAAAGAGTAAGATGCTGCGACCCAGTATTTGTAATTATCAACTTGATCTCCTAGTTTTTTCAAAATCTTTTCATCAAGTTTTGTCACTACTAGTTCACCGTTATATTTTTTATTCCCCATAAATTCATTTCTAGAGTTCCTAATTGGAATCGGGCCACCTTTGGCGGTACCAACACCAACCACAGCGACTGATATGCCCTCGGGTATTTCCAACTTAATTCCTGAGTCTGTTTCCTCTCCATCTGTAAAAATCAGTATATTACCCATTGCATTTTCTTGTGTATTTTTGAAGTACTGAATACTTTCTTGGATAGCTAAACTTAATCCAGTTCCCCCTCTCTCCAATTCCAGAGTTTCTAACATATTGATCCTGGCCTCAATCAAATCATAATCATCAGTAAAAGGAACAATTGTTTTATGGGAGTCTGAAAACACACTTATAGCAATTTTTTGGCCAACGGCTTTTTTCACATAATGCTTCATTAATAGGAGAGCTTTTCTAAATCTATTTGGCCTGACATCTTCCGCCAACATACTTGCTGAACTATCTACCAGTATAATAGTCTTTTGATCACTTACTTTACCGATAACTCGTTGTTCCTGCCCTCTTAGGTCCAATAGGGATAATGCAAGCAGACTAACTCCAATCATAAAGAACAATTGTGATATTTTTGATTTCGTACTTTGTTTATAAAACCAATGGTCCTCTATCCAAGCAAAAAATCGCTTATTATTTCTCGTGATTATACTTGTAAATATAATTATAAAAATAATTATAAGCGGAGTGTAGGTTAAGTAGTTAAACTTCACGCAACCTCCCTTATTATATACCGTTTAGCCAATTCACTTATTAGAAGAAAAATAAATCCCACCAATAAGTACCAATGAAATAATTCATCATAGATAACTTGGCCCTGACTTTTTATCTTAGTTTTTTCTAGTTGTTGAATCTCTTCTAAAATATTTTTCAAACTGTTCTTACTGTTCGCTAGATAGCTCTTCCCTCCAGTCATGGCAGAAATCTTATCTAGAGTGTCCAAGTCTATTGATCCACCAGGCATATTTTGATATCTCATATTTCCAAAGGCATCTCTTCCAATTGGTAATTTAGAATTTTTTGACCCTAGTCCGATAGTATATACTTTCATATTGTACTTTTTCGCGACTTCAGCAGCATTGATTGGAGTCATGTTTCCTATATTGTTCACTCCATCTGTCAGTAATATAATTACTTTGTTTTTGGTTTCACTTCCCTGCCCTCTAGCGACTGCAAGCGCCAAAGCATCCCCAATATTTGTTCCGGATCCAAGATATCCGATTTTAATTTCTGATAAAACCTTGTCTACCAGTGTTGGATCTGTTGTTAAAGGAAGTAACGTAAAGACTTTTTCTGAAAAAATGATAATACCAATTCGATCGGTGGGTCTCAGAGCAGCAAATTCTCTCAGTTTCTTTTTGGCAACCTCTAGTCGATTTGGCTCTAGATCCTCTGCAAGCATTGACCTTGAAACATCAACGACCATAAATATATCATTGACCTCAATATCACTGGGTACAAAACCCAAAGGCTTTCTAGGTCCCGTCATTGCATAACTGATAAATCCCCAAGCGATTATTCCCACAGTAAATACAATTAATCGAGTGAGTATCGCGTACTTTCTATAATTTCCTGTAGGGTTTGCTAATTGTGGCTTCTTGAATATTTTCCAAAAGTCACAGCACCAAAGAAATCCTACGACGATGGAAATAAAAGCTGGCCAAAGAAATTTATACTCCATAAACCTCACCTGCTTTCAACACTTTTTCTTTCAATACAAGAGCTTGTTTCTTCTCTGTCTCAGTCCAATCTCTTTTATATTGAATTTGCTCAACTAAATTTAAAAACTCACCCCATTTTTCTGAGTCAAGTTGACAGTACCTATCTATATACTCTCTTTCTTTATATAAGTTTTCTATTTCTTTTCGAGTAAATGCATTTTTAATCTTATCGAAGCATTCCCTCTTTTTCTGCTCTTTCTCTCTTGAGGCCCTGCGTTTGATCACTACTTTTCTAGTAATCCAGATTGTGAACATTAAACCCACTATTCCAATGAGCCACCCCAAGTATAGACTTAAGTTACTCTCTTTTTTCTTCATTTTTTTTTCAAAGCTAAAAAGTTCTTCCTCTAGATTTTTAGGGACAAAGTTATACTTAAAACCCTTGGCCACAAATTCAATCCTGGTTTTTTTAACTTCTTTATTATCCTCAGAGTCCTTTTGTTGTTGTGGAGGATCCGTGACAAAAACTTTAAATTGCCGAGGAGTCTTCTTAACAAGAACTTCTAAAACCAACATCATGTCATTAATTTTTTTATTCTTATAAGATAGTAGCTCCAGGTCGCTTTTTTGGCTCTCTATCGCCACATAATGAATCGTCCCATTCTCTATTTTATTGCCATTAATTGGGTAGACTGAGCCAACTTGTGCATTGACATTAAAAGATATCAGAACGCAAAGTATAAATAATCTATAACATTTCACGTACAAAACTCTCCAAATACCTGTCTTTTACATTTAGATACTTAAATTTCCCCTTTTTAAGTACCTTCTTTTTTGCTGTATTAATTCTTGCAAGTTTCTTCTTGCCATTTTTTGATAGTATCGCAAATGGCAACTTCTCCAAATTATCTATTGGCGACTCAAGTACGAAGCAATGCATATTAACTCGATATAATAATTTTTCTAACGTGTCATGATCCTGTATGTGATTAAAGTCACTTAATACAACTACTTCTTTATTTCTAGCTATTAAG
>JBFKKF010000157.1:0-5418 GCA_041631355.1 Bacteriovoracaceae bacterium
CCTTGATTTTGCCCGTTCAATAATATGATCAAGATAACTTTTATTATTTCTCATAAACTTGGCCATATATTTATTCATGAATTTATCAATGGCCTTATCAAGATCACTATCTTTAACTAACTTTCGTTTGGTTTGAGATTCAAAACGAGGATTAGGCATAATCACACCGATGACAAATGTCATCCCGCTTAGAATATCATTATCAACTAAAGTAACTTTTGCCTTTTTTGCCTCTCGTTCGAGTTTATCTTTGATGATATTAATAAATAATCTTTTTACTCGGTCATGGTGAAATCCCCCATCAAAAGTTGGAGTTGAGTTTACAAAAGAAATATACTTTTCTCTTTCTTCACTTTTTGGATCTAGGACAACTGAAACGTTAATATCAATTAGGGCCTTGTATTTTTTCTTTTTTACATTAACCCCTTCAAAAGTAAATTTATCGTCTCCCAATAATTGAGCATGATCGTGACTAACTCTTTGAGCAAGCTCGTAAAGTCCTTTTTTATAGTGATAAGTTTCACCATTAAAGATAAATTTTAGTCCTGGATTATTATAGGCAAGATCAATTATTCTTTTTTCTAAAAGGTCTTTATCTATTTTGATATTTTTATAAACTTCTTTTGCAAGTTTAATTTGTATTTTAACCCCTGAGGCCCCTTTAAATGGTTTAGGCTTAGACTTCTTGATCTTTAAAGCACCATCAATAAATTTAAAAGTTTGTTCTTTTTTACTATTATAATGCCTAACAGTTACATTAAACTCATCGCTGGTAAGACAAGTGGCCGCAGCTCCCAGTCCGTTTTGGCCTAGGGTTCTGTGCAAGAATCCTTTGGAATCCACTTCTTCATCTTTAAACTTAGAACCGGTTCTAAATTCCGAGTAAACCATTTGTACTTTATTTAAAGGAAAACCAATTCCATTATCCTCTATCGTGACTGTTTCACCATCATCACTAAGATTGGTTCTAACCTCTGTCACGTGTCCACGATAGAATTCATCAATACAGTTATCTAAAATTTCTTCAATGGCCTTTGATTTTGCCTGGTGAAACTTTACGGTTCTAAATTCTAAAGAATGATCGGTATAAAGATAAGTATCTAAGTCTTCCACATCATTTGAGCCAAAAACTAAAGTAACCCGATTTCGACAATGCCATCTTTGATCTTTAGCCTCAATTTCGGCTTCTTTAATCTTTTTTCCCTTTCTTTTTACTTCTTTAACGGCCATGGCCATCACCTTTTTTAGAGCAATAAATATTCATTTTAATGTTTTCAGTTATTTAGCTTAAGTTTTCTTAAACTCGGTGAAAAGTCTAATTGCGTTATAGTTTGGAGTCTTGCATAATATTATCTAATGAAATGGATAGCTTACACATTAATAATTTTTATTTCTCTCACCACCCAACAAGCGATGGCCAACGCATACAGTAAGTACTTGGGCTCAAAGTGGAAGTTAAGTAAAACCCAACTGGAATACATTAAAAAACATAAAGTGATTGCAGATGCAACAGTCACTACCAACGATAAAAATATTCAGACTTTCACTATCAAGGCTTCTGGCATGCATCAGAAAAAATGCTATAAAGTATTACGCAAAGTTTCAATGCTTGAGAATTATAAAAATTGGATTAATTTTATTAATTACTCAACTTATAATGATAAATCTAGATTATTTACCCTGAAGGCAGATCATGTTCTCCTTCCTTTTCCCATGGTGATTCATATAATTGTGGATCGACCAACAAAGCCGGGTAAATACCCTTTCACTTTCCCAACGGGAATGTTTAAGGGGCTAAAAGGATATTTTGAAATTAAGGAATTTAATAATAAATGTTTATTTTTTGCTGAATCATATTGGAGTGGACCTAAAACAGGTCTATCTGACTTTGTAATCGAACTATTTTCAGAAACCTTGGCCCAAATTGGCGGTGAAATGATCATTCGTAAAACTTAACCAGATTAAGTTCTTTGCGCAACACAACTTTAAATTTCTAGATTTCCTTGTATATTCGATACACTATGGAAGTTAAACAAATTGATGCTAAAGATACATTTGCCATTCGAAATCAAATATTAAGACCTGGGCTTGCGGTTGAGACTTGTTATTTTGAAGGTGATAACGACGAGAATACTTTTCACTTAGGTGCTTATGTGGATGATAAATTGTGCTCCATCGCATCTTTTTATTTAAAAAATCATGAATCATTTTCAGATGAATACCAATACCAATTAAGAGGGATGGCCACCCTTGAGGATTATTCTGGAAAGGGCCTTAGCTCGGCATTACTAAGAACAGCATTTCCCATCATAAAGCGCAATAATGTTCACACAGTTTGGTGTAATGCTCGAAGTGGCGCTGTTGGTTTTTATGAAAAAGTTGGTTTTAAAAAAGTATCTGATGAATTTATGATTGAGGGAGTGGGACCACATTACCTAATGGTTAAACATATCTAATCACTACTTGGGTTATCATTTGATCCTAATCGCTTATAAAGATCATTTACGCAAAATCTTGGACTATGCCCATAATCCACTAAGGATTTTTGTTCATTTATGCATTCCGACTCAGAGCTAAACTTTTTTACAGCAGCACAACTTAGCTCTCTTTTTTTATCTTTTAGCTCATTTTCTCTATTTTCGCTACATCGATTAGATTCCACTACGCTTGTACACACCCAATGCTGTGCCTTGCAGTCATAGACTAAAAATGGTCCTCGTCTGTATTTATAGGAAAGGTATGGATCCAACAGGGTTATATCTTGGTAGCTTGGTTGATCGGCCATTTCCACCTTATCCTGTGCCCAAGTCTGGACACTGAAAATAGCTATCACTAAATACAGTATTAATTTACTCACATTTAAACTCATGATAATCTACTTATCGTTTAGGTAGAAAATTTCTTAAAATTAGGAATCACAATGAAATTTAAGTCTCATAATTTGCTCTATGCTGAAATTTCCCAAGAAATACAAAACACCGTAGCTCAAGTATACCCAGAGGCCAAGCTTGAAGCTGACCAAATATATGCTCTACTCTCCAGGCCACCCAAAGCGGATATGGGAGATATTGCTTTTGCTTGCTTCCCCCTAGCAAAATCATTAAAACAAGCTCCCCCCCAAATTGCTCAAAAGCTGGCAGAAGCCATAAAATCTTCTCAATATATCGAGCAGGCTAAAGCTTTTGGCCCCTACTTGAACTTCTTTCTCAATCAAGGAAGCTTTAATCAACTTGTTATCGAATCCATTCTTAAAGGTGATGCCCTGAAAGGTAATCTTGTAGAAAATGCCCCTAAAACTATAATCGAATTTTCTCAACCCAATACCCATAAAGAAATGCATGTTGGGCATATGAGAAATTTATGCTTAGGGGATGCCCTGGTGAAACTTCATCGATATGCTGGGGTGGAAACTCTTTCAACTACATTTCCCGGAGACGTAGGAACCCATGTGGCCAAATGTCTTTGGTATTATAAAAAACATAACCAACAACCGGCTCCAGAAAAAAGAAAAGGAGCCTGGCTTGGAACTTTATACACAAAGGCCAATAATCTACTAGAGCAGCAGAGAGGAACTTCTCAAGAAGAAGAGAATAAAGCAGAGTTAACAAAGATTCTTAAAGAGCTTCATGCTGGACAGGGAGAATATTACGACCTGTGGCGAGAAACAAGAGAGTGGTCAATTGAATTAATGAATGAGGTTTATCATTGGGCAGATGTTGAATTTGATTCCTGGTATTGGGAAAGTGATGTTGATGCCACGTCTGTCGAGCTTGTGAAGAAGTATTTAGATGAAGGACTTTTCGTTAAAGATGCAGGTGCTGTAGGGATTGATTTATCCGATGACAAGCTAGGTTTTTGCTTGCTTTTAAAGTCTGACGGTACTGGATTATATGCCACTAAAGACCTGGAACTTGCCCGAAGAAAATTTCAAGAACAAGGTGTGGAAAAAAGTATTTATGTGGTTGATAACCGTCAGGCACTACATTTCAAACAGGTATTTAAAACCCTAGAAAAAATGGGCTTTGAAAATGCAAAAAATTGTTATCACCTGCAATATGAAATGGTTGAGCTACCCGATGGTGCCATGAGCTCTCGTAAGGGAAATATCGTTGCAATTCAGGATCTTATCGATCAAATGATCAATAAAATTGAAACCGATTATTTACAAAAATATAATGGTCTCTGGACTCAAGAGGAGCTTGATCATACCGCTAAAATTGTTGCGGCCGGTGCCATCAAATACGGTATGACCCGAGTAGATTCTAACAAAAAAATTGTTTTTGATATGAATGAATGGTTAAGACTAGATGGAGAATCTGGCCCCTATATTCAGTATACCCACGCACGAATTAACTCATTACTGGATAAACTCTCCTTTAATTCTAATGCTGACTTTGGTGTACTTACCCATAAATTAGAAAAAGAATTATTACAGACACTTTTTCAGTTTAATAACACGATTGAAGGAGCACTTAAAAATTACAAACTCCACAGCTTATGTAGTTATCTCTACGAGCTCTCCAAGGCTTTTAATTCCTTTTATGCCGAGTGTTCAGTGGGAAATGCCGAAAGTGAACAATTAAAAGATGCCAGAGCACAACTTTGCCAAGCAGTTAGAGTGACCCTTGCCAAGGGATTAAATATTTTAGGGATTCAAGCTCCGTTAAAGATGTAATTAAATGGCCTAGTCTAAATCTGATAATAATTGGTCTAGCTCTAGCTCCATTGCAAGGGAAAAACCAAATCGGTTAGCATTAACAATTTTACCATTTTCTCTAATTTGATGAGACTTATTATTTTTTAGCTCCATCGCAATTGGTTGAGTTAATTTTTGATCACAAATATGACTGATTTCAATTGAATCTGCGTTTAAAAATAATTTTTTATTAGAGTTCGTAACTAAAATCGCCATCCCTTGAGTTGATAAATCTAAAAGTCTGCATTTCAATTTTCTTTCCTGCCCCAAATTATTCTTTTCCATGAGATTAAGAAAAACATACTTCTCCTGTTCAGTTTTAAAGCTAACTCGAGGAATTGACCTTAGCTCCTCTGTTTTAACAACAGATGGAAAATTTAGGGTTAAGATGTCTTGGTTAATTTTTTTAAGTCCGACCTTAAAGATAGTCTCCCGATTATCTAGATGAAAATAAACAAATTCATCGAGACGAAGTTTTCCATCATAGTCTTTAATTCTTACAAAAAGGGATTTTTCCACTACTTCAAAATTAATTTCATCGAGAAAATACACCTGTCGTTGTCCATTTATCACTTGCCAAACTTGACAATGCTCAGGGCGGGAATTTTTAATTAGCTCCCATATTTCCCAAATATTATGTGCTTCTCTAAACTTTTGCATAGCAATATTTTAACCCCTTCAGCTTATGATGATGTTAAAAAATACGAAGGAGTACAGGCAAC
>JBFKKF010000158.1:0-5414 GCA_041631355.1 Bacteriovoracaceae bacterium
CCTGCTCTACCCTCTTTTTAATCTGAGTAATTTCGTCAGCATGAATAGTTAAAACCTACTCATACAAAACCCAAACAATAAAAATTTGTGCTCGTTTGGACTATTAATTTCTATTTTCTTTACACACGAGTAGATGCTAATCATTAATATTTTTAAAGTGTACTGAAGTTTTTGTATCACAAGGATAAATTAGAATTTTTTTGGCAATTTTCAGGCAACGCTTAAGCGACTTTCTTCACTTTGACATTAATTGAAACCTCACCTCCAAGAATTTCAAGGTACTCAAGAAGCTTTTCAATACTCAATTTAGAAATCTTACCATTTAAAAGTTCACTTATTCGAGGTTGAGGCTTATCGAATAATTTTTCTAATTGTCTTGGGGTGTATTTTCTCTTTTCAACAATAGAGATTATTTTATTAAAAAGATCGGATTTCATTTTGACAGCAGCATTTAACTCTGGAGAAAAACCAAGATCATCAAGCACATTTCCTTTAGAAACATGAGAAGCTTTTATTGCATTATTTCTTTTTGTTGGCATCTTTTTTCTCCTGCTGAAGTCTTAGTTTCAAATTCTTTAATCTTTCAGTCGCTATATTCAAATCATTTTTTTGTGTCTTAGCTGTCTTTTTAGTGAAACTATGTAAGACATAAATGGTATCCTTTATTTTTGTATAATAAATAACTCGATACCAAGTTTTATCATCTCTATCTCTAAGCTCATAAACCCCTGATGCTATTGACTTCATAGGCTTTGAGTCTAGTGGAGTCTCTCCTACTTGTAGTCTTCTTAGGTCACCACCAATATCTTGCTTAACATCGTCAGGAAATTCTTTTAAAACTTCTAATGAATTTTCCTCCCAAACAACAATCTTTTCCGACAAAATTAGCTCCTATGGCACTATAACACATATACGATTTATTGTATACAAAATAATGTATGCAATAAATAGATTACAGCATGAGGTTCGAGATTTCAAATAGTTAAAACCTACTCGTACAAAACCCAAACAATAAAAAATTGTGCTCGTTTGCACTATTAAATTCTAATGTCTTTACACACAAGTAGATGTTAATCATTCCAGCTTTATATCAAATCACTTTTTCTCATAATGAGTTCAATGAGATACCTACGGGCATTTTACAGAACTTAGCTAATTTAGAGGTCGTTTCATTTGCATCTAACAAGTTAAGCGATGTACCCTCCCGAGACTTTTTCAGCACTTGCTATTAATTCAGAGCTAAAAGTGGATATTCTCTGCGGCAATCCAAACTTAACCTCTGAAACAATTAATGCTTTAGCGCAAAGCCTGGGTAATAGATTAGTTCAAAGACAGTGCCCACCTTTTTAACAGAAAATTAGAACCATACTGAGTCTAGCACATAATATCAAATACTTACTCTATGAATTTAGTGCTAGACTTAGCTTTATTTATTTACTTCTACCCACTGGGCCTATAGTTTTTTCTCTTAGTAAACTGTATTTTTTCAAAAAGAGAAAACTATGAAATGTCTTATTAGTATTGTCTTAACTGCAGTGATATCACTTCCATCACTTGCAATAAGTGCTACCCATAGTGGCCATAACTCAGACCGATTTAAGTACGCTAAAACATTTATAAATGGTGCTATTGAGAAAAAAATTTTAAATGAGGCCATACAAACAAAATGGCAAACCTCAGATACCTTTACCTATAAATATGAACTCAAAGATAATCAATATAAATTCTTACTGGTTAATGCTAAAACAGCAAAGGTCCAGAAAGCTTTTGACCACGAAGTCATGGCAATTAAATTATCTGAACTACTAGGTAAAAATATTGAACCCTATCAATTACCAATTTCATCCTTAGTGCTCGATAAGGATATTCACTTTAAGTTTGATAAATCACAAGTTCTTTGCTCTCTTGATCTAGTTCAATGTAAAATTTTAAAGCAAACTAAATCAATAATTGAACCCCCATCAAATGAATCTCCTGATAAGAAATACCAATTATTTACCCTCAACTACAACTTATGGCTTAAAGATGTCAGTTTGGATCACAAAATTCAAATAACTGCTGATGGAAGCGAGCTTAATAGATACGGAAAAATTGCTGATTATAATGTACTCTACCCATTCCTTCCAAGGCACGACAAACCCCCTGTGGCCCTTTGGTCACCTAATTCACAATATGTGATGATTCACCAGCTAGATGAAAGAAAAGTTCGAACACATTCATGGACTAATTCTATAGAAAATGATCAAGATGGGACTTTGGAAACCATTAGCTATAACTTACGATATGCTTTTGCCACTGATGAAAACCTAGCAATTGAAAAACTCAAACTTTTAAACACGAACACTTTGGAATTAATAGATATAGATCTTCCGGGCCACGAAGTTAGTTTTGAATCTATTATTGAAGCCAAACAAGCCTGGTGGTCTTCAGATGCTAATACCTTATATATTACTCTAAGTGATCGCTATTCAAAAAATCACATTGTCTATAAGGTTAACCCTGAAAATGGTAAAGCAAGAATTTTATTTAAAGAGTCATATCCAACCTATTTAAATACAAGTAGCCTGCTTAAATTTTCGGTGGGAATACCTAAAGGGTCATCTCTTCCAAATGGTGATATTTTGTGGCTTTCTGAGCGCTCAGGATATTATCATCTCTATCTCTACGATGGAAATACTGGGGAGTTAAATAGGAAATTAACCCAGGGAAAATGGAATATTAATACGGTTATTGATATTGATACTGAGAACATGGTGATTTACTTAGGGGTAACGGGGAAAAATACCGCTATAGATCCCTATTATCAACACTATTATGCTCTAAATATTAACACAGGAAGTATGAAGTTATTAACTCCTGAAAATGCACATCATAGTATCATCTCTGATATGTATTATTATGGTGAGCGTTTGTCACCCAACCGAAAGTATTTAATCGATACCTATTCTCGAGTTGACCTTCCCCCTATTACTGTATTGAGAACAATTGATGGCAAACTTATCAAGGAGCTGGCCAGAGCGGATATTTCACAAATGCTATCTCAAGGATTTACCATGCCAGAGAGATTTAGTGCAATGGCAGCGGATGGAAAGACAAAACTATATGGAACCATATTACGGCCTAGCAATTATGATAAAGACAAGAAGTATCCCGTAATCGACTCCCTCTATCCGGGGCCACAACTTAACCGAGCTTTTCCTGATTTTATGACTAATCTATTATTTATGTTTCCCCAGGCCCAAGCTGAGTTGGGTTTTGTGGTAATCGCTCTTGATGGCCGTGGTACGCCTGGACGATCTAAAAGCTTTACCGATTATTCATATAATAACCTACAATCAGCGGGTGGACTTGAAGATCATATCCACGTCTTTTCTCAATTAGAAAAAATATATCCAGAGATGGATTTTACTCGACTTGGGGCCTATGGGTCATCCGGTGGCGGATATGCAGCGGCAAGAGCGATGCTTTCCTACCCCAATTATTATAAGGTAGGGGTGGCCGCAGCAGGAAACCACGATCAAAGACTTTATATTCCTATCTGGGGAGATACCTATATGGGTCCTAACGACGGAGAAAATTTCAAAAAAGCGGCCAATGCTACCTACGCTCATCGCTTGGAAGGAAAACTACTACTTATTCATGGAGGCCTTGATACTAATGTCCCTCCAATAAACTCAATAAATCTGCACCAGGCATTTATTGATGCCGGTAAGGATGTGGAGTTTCTCTATGTTCCCAAGGGTGATCATGGGGTGGTTTTTAGTGGGCATGCCCTAGATAAGAGCTGGGAGTTTTTAGTTCAAAATTTGAAGTAAATATAAAGCTCACTCAGACCTAATTACAAGCACTTATCTTAGTACTAAGACTCAATTAATTATAACATTTCTCCGATATGTGATTATGCTTAAACTGCAATACCGACATAAATATATCGCAACAATTATCCTGGGTTATGCTCTTACCTTGGCCATGGGAGAAATATTCTATGTGTTTGCAGCTAATAGCTTAAGCATCGAAGGATTGGCCGCGGCCACAAGAATCACAATTGGTTTTTTTACCGGCTCAATTACCGCGGTTGCTTTAATTATCACTTTAACCGCAAATCTCTATACACCTCACCTAGTTGAACTTTTTGTTAAGGATAGAATTATTCTCACTGGCACTAGTTTTATTGTGATTAGTAATTTTGTGATTCTATTGTGTAGCTTTGTCTCTGTTGATTCACAATACTATGATGAATTCTCACAAATTGGTTTTTGGGTAAGTTGTCTGACCATTGCAGGGATAATTCCTTATCTTCACTATGCTAGTCAATTTCTTAGACCAAGATTTTTTCTTCCCAAATTAGAGCGCAGGGCCACAGGACTATTTAAGTCACTTATATCTGACAATTACACAGATCGAGATTGCAAAGAAGCATTTCACAATATCGATATTATTGCCAATATATGCTCTACCGCCTCGAAACGACACGATAAAGAATTAATGATCTTATCATTAAAAAGTTTACACAATATATTTGAGTTTATACTCAATAGTGAAGAAGATCACAAAGCGGAATGGAGAGTTGATACTCCCATGTTTATCCCAGGACTCTCCCAGGAAGGTGAGTTCTATCTAGAAAGAACTAAGGCCTGGCCTGAAGCCTATTTATTAGGAAAAATGCTTAGAATCCTAAACTCACTAGAAGAGTCAAAAAATGATGTTATTCCCTTTGTATGTGATAATCTACTTACAAGCCTAGATATCGTTACAGGAAAAAAGCAAGATCATCTAATTGAGTTTCACTTATTAATTTTTAACTCCATTATTAGAAAAGCAATTGATAGACGAAATATTGAGAGATTACAAAGTATTTCATATTATTATCGCCTTGGTATTGAGCTACTCTCAACTAATCCAAAATACTTAAAATTTGCCACGGAAAATTTTCTTCACTATGGAGAAGTTTGCATTAAAAAAGATCTATTTGTGGGAAAAGAAACCATCTTGTTTGATCTAAGTCGTATTGTACTTTATATGGCCTATGAATCAGAAGATATGGCCATTCAGTATTACGATAAATATCTACTCTCCCAAATGGAAAAGGGACTTAAAGGTGATAAAAAAGTGGAAACGATTATCTTTAGATCCATAATCAAAACCTATTGGGAAGCAAAAGCAAAACAATGTGATTCCCTCTGTTTTTATCTGGAGGAGTTATTTATTAAAGGTAAGGAATTTGAGCACCTGCAAACTCTGGAGTATTTATTGAGATATGATAGAGATCTACACTGGGAATTTAATGATCGTCTCTTAAGCTTTGTACGCTTTTCTCCTACGGCCTATCAATTGGCCCAAGATTTTTATAAGGCCAAAAACACAGTCAAGGCTAGTTAAAAAAAATGGCCCGCAATTTATCAAAGTCCACTGGC
>JBFKKF010000159.1:0-5408 GCA_041631355.1 Bacteriovoracaceae bacterium
CTGAGATTCTGGCCATGAGTCCATTTCTTCCTACGACTAATGTATTAGGGGGCACACCATCTTTATTGGAAATTTCCATTGTATGATCTATCAAGGCATTGCTTGTAATTTCATTTAGACAGTCTAGATTGATTACAATATGGTCTATTTTCCAATCCGAGCAAATATTTTTAGCAAAGCTGATCTCTTCTAAATGTCGTTGTCCATAAGTAAAAGTCATTGCTAAGATATTTTCAGCACCATATTGCTCTTTTGCTAGAGCTAAGCATAAGCTGGAATCCATACCACCTGAATGAACCACAATGGCCTTTTTATTCATGCTCTACCTTTTCCAGCTTCGAAAAACTTCACCGTTTTCCCATTCGTAAGCCGTTTTGACGATAAATGCTAGATCGTCATACTTTGGAGTCCAGTTAAGATGTTTTTTTATTTTTTCTACTCTAGAGATTAATTCCGCCGGATCACCTGCCCTTCGGCCTGATTCAATTACAGAATATTCTTTTTCTGTTACCTCTTTTACTCTTTCAATAACTTCCCTTACAGAGAAACCATGACCATAGCCACAGTTAAAAATGTCGGAATTTCCTCCAGCTGCTAAATATTCTAGGGCCGCAAGGTGTGCAGAAGCAAGGTCGGAAACGTGAATATAATCACGAACACAGGTTCCATCCTTTGTAGGATAGTCGGTTCCAAAAATAGAAATCTGATCCCTCTTCCCAGCCGCTGCCTCACAATTAACTTTGATCAGGTGAGTTGCACCTGGAAATGCCTGCCCAATTCTACCGTCTGGGTCAGCACCAGAGACATTAAAGTATCTTAGGGCCACATAATTAAAATCTTCGTTGGATGCAGATATATCTCTAAGCATTTTCTCTGTCATTAATTTAGATTCACCGTAGGGATTAATAGGCCTAGTCTCAGTCTCTTCCGTTGCAGTACCACTTTCAAGAATTCCATAAGTTGCTGCTGTTGAAGAGAAGATAAAGTTATTGACCTTATTTTCAATACATTTATGAATTAAGTTCAAAGAATTTTCTGTATTGTTTTTATAGTATTTTATAGGGTTTTCAACACTCTCGGGTACAATGATTGAACCTGCAAAGTGAAATACAGCTTCAAACTGATGTTTCTTCATTAAATCATCTAAAAGCTCAAGGTTACACAAGTCTCCGACCACTAGTTCTCCGTACAAAACTGCTTCACGGTGTCCAGTAGATAAATTATCTAAAACAACGATTTCGTGTCCCTGTTCCCCTAATAGCTTAACAATATGTGATCCAATATATCCCGCACCACCGGTAACTAAAACTTTCATTAAACTGATCCTATAAACTTTAAAACCTTATAAGAGTGTTATACCTCTATAATATAATAATGCCAGCCTATTTTAGCGCATTAAAGGCATTGACCATCCCTGCTCCCAGCATTCCTTTATACTTAGCATTCTTTGCATCTAAGTCATCCGCTGAGTCATACAGTCGCTTTAGAACATCTGCTGGTGAGAAGTTTGGATTCGCCGACCAAATAAGTGCAGCTACTCCTGCAACGACAGGGGTTGCCATTGACGTTCCACTTAACTCTCCATACCTTGCACCACCAATTTTGATTTGCACAGTTGAATAAATTGGATCTCCCGGAGCACAAATATCGATCTCTTTGCCATAATTACTAAATGAACTCTTTTTGCCAACTCCAAACCAGCCCTTGTTTTTAATAGAACATACTAAAACAATATCTTTAATTTTGCCCCGTGGAGGATCCTTCTCAGCCCCGTTTCCTGCACTATTGAAAACTAAGACATTATTTTCCTTAGCATAATTGACCGCTGCCAAATAAGCTTGATCATCTACAAAGCGATCAATATTATAGCTGGTGGAGATAATATCTGCTCCATTATCTACTGCGTACATATATGCTTCCATAATGATCGCCGAAGTCCACTCTCTTTCTCTTCCGTACCAACGTAGTGGCATCACTTTAACTTTTGGGGCCACACCTGAAACATTAATTTTATGATTCATTCTCCCTGCAACTATTCCTGCAACATGAGTGCCGTGGGTAGAAGAGGTTAACTCATCCATATCATTATCTTCTCCCATAAAGTCCCAACCATTCACATCATCTATATAACCATTATTGTCATCATCAATGCCATTAGCAGGAATTTCCTTCTCGTTTACCCACCAAGCATCAACTAAGTCTTTATGATTCATCTGAAACTCATTATCAGTAACAGCGACAACTATTTCTGAACTCCCCTGAGTGATATTCCATGCCTTGGCCGTTCTAATCATTTTATGATGGTTTTGTTTTTTATAATTGATATTGAAGTCCCCTTCCGCGTACTCCTTGTACTCTCCATAATAGGCATAATTTGGATAAACTTCTTCTGCAAACTGGAGTGACTTTACTCCAACACCTTTAACCAAATAGAAATCATTTCCAAGTCTTTTAGATTTTATAGGTAGGGATTTTGGGAGTTTCGTTTTAACAATATATTGTCCCGGTAACTGCACTCTCAACTGCTCACCAGGTTTAATAGATAGAGCATAAGCTGCAAATGAAAATAACATAATTAGAGCTATGGCAAATTTCACATTCCCTCCTTGGAAATTATCAAAAGAATATATTTAGTATTTTTTCAAATCTATTGGGGATCGTCAAAAATCCTTAAACTAAAGCTTAATACCCTTTAGCAGATTACCTGCTTTTTTCTTAACCTTTTTCTCGGCCTTTTTCTTATCTCGAGATAACTTAGAAGTGATTTCTTTGTACTTTTTCTTAAACGTATTAATTTGCTTAGTGTACTCTGACTTAAACTTTGAGATTTTATCATTTACCTCTTTTTTAGTTCCAGCAATCTGAGCTTCAACATCTGCTTTAATTTTATTTTTTGCTTTATCAATTTTTGCCTGAACTACAGACCTCGCAGAATTTTCAATTGCTTTTGCAAGATTAGAGCTAATCTCAAACTTCAAAGCATCCCAACGCCCACGGGCCTTAGCATCAAGTCTTAAAGTTTGGGTATTATTTGCTACATCCTGAAGGACTTCATTTACACCTGCCGATTTAGCACTAACTTCGTACTGAATTTCTCGAAATGTATTATTAAGCCTAAAGTCTGCTCGCTCCTCTTTCAAGACTCCCTTAAAATCTGATCTCACTTTTGCTGTTTTAATAATAAATTTCGCATCCTCTGAGTCCGATAAGGCCTTATCCTTAACTGGGTAACTACCAATACTCATATTAACATTGGCCTTAGGCTCTTGCATAAAATCTAGAACAATCTTGGAATCTATATCCCTTAATTGCATTACTGGAAAATCCGCTTCAACATTGATTTCAGTTAATTTATTAATTTGTCTTTGGTTATTCGTTACATCCGTAATGAGACCTTGAACCATTCCTTGTTCATTTTGAGAGTCAATCTTGGCACGCTTTAACCAAAACAGAGGATAAGACTTCGGTGTTCCAAAACGATAATCTCTTCCCTTGCCTCTTTCTCTTTTTAGTGGAGCTTCTTTTCCTTCTTTCTTAGGCGGCATATATTTTTTTGCCATGGTATGATATTTTTTTGCCTCTTCAACTTTACTTAATAGTTCATTACCAAATAACATCTTGGCAATTGAAGCGGGATCCAGACTAGGAAGCTTCATTCGCTTGCCAATATTATCAATATCTTTTTGAACCAGGGCTTCAGCTTCTTTGTACGATTGTGAAACGTCTGTAACGCTTTGATTGAGCTGTTTTTGAGCACCATCATAAGCTTTAATTGTTTTATTTATATCTTTTTGGATGGTATCGACTTCTTTTAGTAATTTGGGAGCCTTGGTTAAGTTTCCTAGATCATTCCAATTTATTCCCTTGATTCGATTTTGTAATTTATTTAGATCATCTTTCTTTGGTAGTTTCGAAAATGTTTGTTTTAGCTGGGCCTCTTTTTGATTTACTTCCACTTTTAGTGCTTCAAATCTCTTTTTACTTTCGAGTTCACCTTCAATCTTTTTACCAGCACCAATGCTATCACCTGATAAAACACCTGCTAGGTCACCGATTACATTTCCATCAAACTCTTTTCTCGCCTTATTGAGCATCTCTTGAGTTTTCTTGTCATCTCCTGGAGGCGGCGGTGGAAGTACATAACCTTTGTATGATCTTTTGGTATTTAACAAAATATTATTAACCTCGGCAGTTTCAATAACTACCTTTGCTCTTAACAAAGCATCCCAAAGCATCTGAAACTTTAAGCTCCCTATTTGAAACTTATTAAAGTCAGGATTGGTTTTATCAGTAACCTCTACTTTACTAACAACCACAGAAAGATCTTTAAAGCTAGTTTCTACCGAAGCAACATTTACCTCTGCCCCATTAATCTTTTCTCCCACAAACTCAATTGCTTTTTCGATGGCAGAGTCCAGCAAAAATGTACTAAAAAGGACAATACCTGCAATCGTAAGGGTTAGCGGTAGAACTACCCCTGTTCTAATAGGACCTTGTTTTTTATTCTTCTTTTCTTTTGACATTATTTATCACCCGTATAATTCGTTATATTTTGCATACCATTTATAGATTGAAGTTGCTTTAAGCGCCTTCCAAAATTTTGTTTCTTGAATACGCTTCACAACTACGTCTCTATATTTTTTAATCAAGAGCTTTGATAAGATAAACACAAATGGAATTAAGAGAATGGATACCACTCCTGACCCCATCACTACCGAGTTATAAAACTTGGTAAAGGGAATAATTGGCATATTATACAAAGTCGTAAATATCTCCTTAAGCTGAGGCATCTCTAAGATTTTGACCCCGATCACATCAAATGCTGGATCAAAAATCCAAGCAATAAGGGCAAAGAAAAAAGCCGAAGCAAAAGCCGCACCTGCTTGAATACGAAATAAGATAATCAAAATAAAAACTAATAAAGTTTGCAACGAAAGGGCCGGGGCAAATCCCAAGATAAGTCCACAAGCAATTCCTAATGCAATTTGATTTTCCCCGGTTTCCGAGTTTAGTACTCTCAATAATGAAAATATCTGCTTCAATATTATGGTCATAGCATCCTACTTGAAAGAAATTGGTACCTAAAAATCTTACCTAGATAGATTCAGAATTCAACGAAAATCCACGAATTTCACTTTATTTTTAGATACTTACATCTAAAGCATATTAAGTTGAAAATAAACTAAAAAAAGAGCTATAATAAATAGGCATGGATAGGTGGGAGATTGCTATTACAATCTCCCTGAAGTCTACCTTCCTTCAAGTAAACGTAGTAGTACGTAGACAAGAAAGATGAGGCAAAACACCCTATACATGTCTTCCATAACAAAACCTCTTTTCGAAAAGGCGCCTCTCAGTGGGCGTCATGGAAGATAGCGTTTATTGTCACGGCGCAAGGTGCACAGGAC
>JBFKKF010000160.1:0-5392 GCA_041631355.1 Bacteriovoracaceae bacterium
GCCTGCCTACCGGAAGCTCCACAACGTCCAATAAGTACTGGAAATAATAACTCCATTAGCTCTTCAGATGACTCCTCAACTGTAAGTACCAATGAAACAAATTTTGGCACCAATATTAGTTGGCTAAATTCAGGACTGTTAAATACAACTCTGACCATTGACTTTGATAATACTAAGACGATCTATCTTGCTGGAGACCAGCTCCATCAATTTCTCAAAACCCAAGAGAATTTCGAAAGCAGTTATTGTTTAGATATTCGCTTTACCCAAACCAATAATGTTGCCCCAAAAAGATTACGAGTAAAGGTTTTACCCGCCTATTCCAATAATTTTAACCAAGGAATCACTACCCGTTTTTTTAGAGTCAATCTCGGCACCAAGTACGGAAATAATTTTTGCGATATAAAGTCTCAAGAAACAGTGGGAGGATCCACATCATTTTTTGATGCAGATGATTCAAATTTTGATGGTATCGTTGATGGAAACGATACGGCGTTTGTGTACTATAGCTCTGATGTTTGCACAGATTGTCAAAATATTATTTCATCCTCATCTATCACACTTTATAAAAGAAATGATAATGGAACCTCGGTAACAACTGATGACTATCTAGAGCGAGTCAAGCTTAACTCACTTACCTACGATAAATTGGCCCTAAGAATTGATTTAAATTCTAACTCAGAGAGTGGTCAAAGCTCTTGTACAAATGAACAATGTCAAGGAGCAGGATTTGATTGTTGTGTGGAAGGGCAATGTGTAAATGAGAAAAGTATTAAGTCTTCTGGAATCGAAGGTGACCCCGACGGATTTAGTACTGCAGAACAAGAAAAGTATTCAGATCCCAATTGGTATAAGAGATATCCTCAATTCTATTATATCTGTCTAGAAAGAACTCCAGAGGATGAAGTTGATAATGGAAGTAGTGATCCAACTGATCCCGATGGAGATGCACAGACTAGATTTAATGAACTGTTGCAAGATTATGAGTGCGTTGAAGAGTTAATATCAAACTCTGAAACGACCCCATTTCACACCAATCCCCTTAATAGTAATGCCACGTACACCAAATGTAATATATCCAATAGTACAGACACTCTTTATTATCAAAATGTCATGAAACGACTATATACTAACTGCGGATGTGCTGAAAAGAATGACCTTGATCTCATGGTACAAAATTGCCCAGCTTATACCTACGACCCAGTCTTTGAAGTCGACTCACAAGGAAATCAAACCGAAAATATTGAGGCACTCAACTGTAGGGCACCAGAAGTAGAACAAACTCCTCTTCCATTCCAAGATATGGAAGTTATTCTAAACTCTAGAAGTGCACCTCACCGCTTCTATGACACAACTGGAACGGAAATTGATCCCAATAAATCTCTTCCCTCAGGAGCAACAGGTATTCAGGAAGGTGAAGAATTTAGATACCTTGATGATTATATGATCTTTCCAAAAAATGGCGAATTTAATATGAACTCCATTATTGGACAGTTTAATGTACAATTAACTCAAGCACGTCCGGCGCTAGTGATTGATATAGAGTTTGATAAACAATATCTCATTGGAACCCGTAGTGGACTATTCCAAGGATGCCCAACCTGTGCTAAAGACTCGTGGTTTGAAAACTTCTCAATCTTTCCTGTCACAAATTATGGAGTAGGACTCCAGGGAATTGGGTACTCCACTAACCGTGATACTTACTCAACAAACCTAGGACTTGGAAGTTATGCTGATACTCATTTTGGTAGGGCCTGTTTTGTCCCCCCTACAATGATTCCATTTTCCCATACAACAAATACAGATACACAGGCACAGAGACAAACGAGACTAAGAACCCAGGCTGCACTCTTTGTTAACGGCTATCAAAGAGATTGGTTTGGATTTAACCGAGGAGCTGTTATTGGCTCTTTTGACGGAGTCAGTTGGTTTGCCATTGGAAAAGGCAGAATCGCTAGAGCAACAAGTACTAAATTATTTTTGGCCATCAATGCCCCTTTTGCTGATCTTGCCAATGCCACCAATCATACCGTGAGTGTGCAAGAATATGATTTTGAATCCAGCGCGGCGATTTATGATTTTGATCCTTCCCTTGAAATAAACGATGCAACCCAAAATGAAGCTGGATCTTGTCAGCATTGGCATCAATGTGAAGTAGATAAGGATTGCATTACTAAGCTAGGCTGGGAGTATGTTTGTGCTGATGTCAGTTACGCAAAAACAAAATGGCCAACATTTGATGCACAAACTGCTAGTGAAAACAGCAATGCCAGTAAAACGGCCACCATTGCCGAAATTTTGCAGCAAGCAAGCCTACCTCCTGACAGTGGGACTAAAAGATGTGTGTATCGAGGAGCTGGGGCCCCTTGTCGAATAGATTACGACAATATCTCAGATGAAGGTATAAGAAAAAATCTCGCCTGTGCTCCAAATTTTTATTGTGCAAGTCTAACTGAGGTAAATGCATTTAATACGGAAGTTGCAAGGTTTGCGAGACCCTTAGATGAGCTGGTAGAGAGTAAGAATCATTATTATGGAATGGATGCAAATATTTTAGGTCGACCAAAAGAGTATATCAGTACCAATAATCTAGGAACACTACCCTCTGAAGTTCAGGACACCATAGAAGAAAATATTCTATCCATTGACTCATCTGCAGCGGGTAAAGTTGGTTTATGTAGGCCAGGAAAACTACTGCCTACTTATTTAACAACAGTTGATACCAATAATTGGGAGCCTGATGAACAACACCAACAAAGCGATCCACAATACAGAACAGATTTTATCTCTCAAGTATCATCTTGTAACACAACGCTTTTTACACAATTAAAATACAGTTCATGTCCGATGCTTGATGAAGATGGAAATTATTTAAATACTCAAGATAACTATTTAAACTCAAGTTTTTTACTTCCAGATACTGGAAATATTGTCTCAAAAGAGTTTGCCACCCAAAGGTATTCAATTGCTCAAAATGCCTGTGGTCTAGAATCACTTTCAGAAGATGCTATCATTACGGCATCAACAACGTCTGATGAACTCAAAGACTTTTCTGCCTTTAAAACAATTGAAGCGGATCCTCTTTCAAGCTCATCGGTTCAAATTGAGCCTACCCTGGTTCGAGATGCATGCTTTAGAAAGGCCGGAGCAGTTTGCCATACAGACCTAGACTGTTCACCTAATAAAATGATGGCCGATGTAATCGATCTAGTCCCAAGTTCTTATTTTGGAAATGAAGCCGAAAAAACTTATTACTCTGAATATCTTGTTTGTTCACAGGAAGCCGCTGAACCAAGTATTAGCGATGGTAATAAGTATTTTGAATATGATATTTCTCAAAATAGATGTTGCCGTGAAGTTGGAAAATCCATCACCATGTATACAGAAGACTCCCCCAATGCTGAAGAATCCCTAGGGATTAAAACAGACACATTTGGTGGTTTTCACCCTAATGACCCTAATCGCTATTCTCGCTATTCAGTAGTAGACTCTAGCTTGGATCAAAACAGTTTGAAATCTAATTTAAGAAGACCAAGTGCAAATGATAATGATGTTAACTTGGATAAAAACCTAGATAACTCAGTAAATATCACCAATACTTTTCAGTGGACTACTATTCATGATACGGCATCAAAAACTTGTTGTGGAGGTAGCTGGGTAAGAGAGTTTGCAGATGGAACTAATAACTGGGAGCTTAATCGTTTTAATATCGACCCTAATGATTTTAAATGTCTTAATTATCGCAGTGCCCTCTACTTGACTGATGATCCAAACGCCTATGGAGTGAGCTCTGGACAACTTGACTATGATAGGGCCTTTATGTGTAAGGATCCTACTCATACAGACGGCGGTTGTATTCAACACACAATTGGCTCCATTGATAACTTTGGTGAAATCAGACCTCAACTTAATACAGATGGTACCGTCACTCAGGTTATTAATACCGATCCTAATATCATGGCCAATCTTTGGTCTGAGAGTAAGAATCCATGGAGCTATGATATCTTACATGAGACTTTTGTGGATCTTGGAGCGAATGCCGATCCTGAAAACTTTGTGATTGATTGGGCAAACGATGAATCCAGCATCTCTAGACATAATCTTATCACTAGACTTCCTAGTCATATTACATTTGATCAAATTGAGGGAGCGGGAAAAGATATTAGGATTGAGCTTCCAGATTATAAAGGAATCACTGGTAATGAGTACATAACCTGTGTATATAATAATCCTGATAATGAAATTGTTCCAAATTTATTTAATGATAACTTTGACTGCTCTACTCCTACTGGCCATGGCGGGATTTGTGACCGAAAATCCGACTGGACAGCTGGAGTGTGTGATACCGCTGGGGACGGAGTATGCTGCTTCTCTTATGATCCGAACTCTCGAAACTTAAGAGTTGGCTATTCCAATAACTCCAGAGTTCCCGCCAATTTTGAGAAAGAAAACCTAGATATGAAAATTACTTGGACACCTGTGGGAAGTCTTGCATGGGAAATAAAGAAAACATCTGGTACTAGTGTTGATGACACTAGTGAAACTATTATTCCTCATAGAAGATCTTCATCACCTGGAAATGCCATGTATTATTTAAAGCGAATGGCAAGGTTTGAGTATGTAGGAATTCCACAAATGACCTACCAACCAATATATTGTAATGATAATTATCAAAAGCTAGTACCTGGATTTTTTAAAGAAGAAGCCTTTGGTCAGAAACTGCAAACAGTTGTGGACTTTTTGAACCACACAAGGACATTCAGAGATAGTAACACCAACTCCCCTTGGCAATCAGATACTGTCGCAAATCCACAAAATGCAAATGGGCTAAATATTAATTTAGTGGGAACTCAAGAACTGGTGGCACAACAACAGATCTTTTCCGACAACCAATTCCGATGTTGTCGAGAACTTGGAAGTGAACTATCTAGTACAGAAGATCAATCCTTATGCTGCTCTGGTTTTGCTGTTGAAGTAGAGGGTGGAGACAGTAGTGACGACGAAAGAGTAAAAATTTGTAAACTTCCACCTAGAACCGATTTAAATGTGTATTTTAATAAATTTGTAAGTGGAGAAGGACTCTCATCTGATAGCGATATCATCCCACTTGATGTTAATGACTTTGATCCTCGCACAGGTGAGCCTAATACTAACACCTCTGTATTAAACAAATTATCAGATCTAGGCGTGGCCCATTGTTCAACAGGTACAGTAAGACGAGGCGGGGCTTTTGGAGTATTTCCTGAAACACCTTTTTATCCTCAAGATGCAGCGAGAACAGAAGGAACAAAATTTTCCATTGTCGATGAAATTGGTGACATTGCCAGAACCGCCGATGGGACCCAAGTTGGTTTCCAGGAATTTATTGATGGATTTAGGTGGAATCATCATA